>JAGQQS010000517.1:0-7509 GCA_020426105.1 Planctomycetaceae bacterium | reverse complement strand
GCCGTTTCTTCGATGGAAGCGCGGACTCGTCGAGGTGCTGGGGGTCCCAGACGCTTGCGTGACTGGATCGCTGTTGGAACCGCCACGCCGTATTCTGTTTCGTCCATTGGAGCGACAGGGTGTGGCCTTGCCGCAGAGCTTTCGTTGGCTGAACAACGCTGCACGCGGATCGGGAAACGACGCGACGGATGCCTGCTGCGATCCCACTCACGTGCGAGCAGCTCACTCTTTGGCAGGGATGCCCGGTCCGCTGGACTTGTTCTGACTGCGCTCTCGGCTGATAATCCCGGCCCCCATCTGCAAATCACGGGAGCACATCCACTTGTCGAACGTACTGGAACGGATTGTCGCCACGAAGCGAGCGGAAGTCGCTAGAGCGAGGCAGCGACGCCCATTGGCGGAACTGGAACGCGTGCTCGCCAGTGCGCCACCAGTACGCGACTTCGTGGCCGCGCTGAAGACGCGGCATCCGATGGGGTTGATCGCCGAAGTCAAACGGGCGTCGCCCTCGGCGGGGTTGATTCGTGCCGACTTTGATCCGGTGCAGATTGCTCGCACATACGAGACCGCCGGTGCAGCATGCATCAGCGTGCTGACCGACATGGAGTACTTTCAGGGATCGCTGGACTACCTGGTGCAGATTCGCGCAGCGGTTGGCATACCGGTGCTGCGGAAAGATTTCATCATCGACCCTTATCAGATCGTTGAAGCGCGGGTCGCTGGCGCTGACTGCGTGCTGCTGATCGCGGAGTGTCTGGACGATCCGACTCTGGGAGAGTTGTATTCACTCACGCGGCAACTTGGCATGCATGCGCTGATTGAGTTGTACGAGCCGGAGAATCTCGATCGGGTCTTGGCTCTAAATCCTCCACTGGTGGGTGTCAATAATCGGGATCTGAAAACGTTCACCACGCGACTGGAGCACACGGTCGATCTACGACGCAGGATTCCCGAGGACAAACTGGTCGTAGGGGAAAGCGGGATTCACACTCGCGAAGACGTGTTGACCTTGCAGTCTGGGGGCGTGCATGCGATTCTCGTGGGAGAATCCTTGATGCGAGCCGACGACATCGCTGCCCAGGTGCGGTCCATTCTCGGCGAGCAGGCCCACCACCGAAGGTGAACTGTGAGAACATCCTTTGCGATGACGCAAGTTCATGTTCAGTGGCAATGAATGAGGGCGATCGTCGTTGATTCGTCGTGGCGTTTGCCGCTGGTCTGTGTTGCTTGAACTCCCTTGGTTGGACTGATTGTTCTGATGCGTGGTCCTGGTTTACGAGTGCTGTGTGATGTGCGACGGACTTGGGAGTGTCCGCAATGTGGCTATCGTCGTCGAGCGCCACAGACCGAGACCGTGGTCCACTGCAAGTGTGATAAGTCGCAGCCACAGATGAAGCTCATCGAGCCGCAGCGACGCGTTCGTGGCGAACCGGAACCGTTGGATGTGTTCATTGAAATGCATCCTGATGATGTCGGGAAACCGTGCACCGTTCCTCCGCCCGAATTCCTGACGAATCGCAACGCGAAAAAAGGAATGCCGCCCGCGAAAGGCAAAGGCAGCTCAGCAGCGGCGGAAAGTCGATCCCGCGACAACACACAACGCAATCAGTCCGAAGAAGGAAGTCAGCCCGAGGAAGGAAGTCAGCCCGAGGAAGAACGCCGGAATAACAAACCTTCCGGCAACAGCGACTTCGGGAACGAGGAGTCGACTGGGACAGAGTCAGCGTCCTCGAAACCGACGGTCGTCGACGATGACGAGGTTACCTCCGACACTGGAGACACGGTAGACACCAGTGATGCGAACGCATCTGATGTCGCTCCGAAAAAGCGAAAGCGGCGGCGACGACGGAAGGGACGGGGACCGGGGAATTCCCCGAACTCCTCCCCCCCCAACTCCCCTTAGCAGCGAGGCTGGATCAATGCAGTATCTTCCCGGCATGGTGGTCACCATGACACTGGTCGGTTTGTTTGTGGTGCTGGGATGTATCGATCAATCGACGGGGTTACCACAAGCGCAGCAGTTGGGAAGCGGCGGCGGCCGCATGCTGGCCGAAAGCGGCTCCCGAGTGAGCGGATCGTCTGAACGATATCAGGCTCCCGGTTGGGGCGGCGGTTCGGTAGAGCGGTCTCCCTGGAAGAGTGGGTCAGTCGAACGGACGCCATGGGGTGGCAATGCGTTTGGCCGAGGAGGCTCCGCTGAGCGGGGACCATGGCGAACTCCCGCCGTTCAATTCAACCAGGGAGGGTCGGTCGAACGCAAACCGGACCGCTTCCGATTTCGGTCCCCATTTTCGTCGACCCCTGAAGCGGGATCGGTGGTGCGTCCATTTTCGTCGAATTTCTCACGCCCAGAAGCGGGATCGCTCCTGCGGTAGCGGCGTCGGGCGATCGCAATTTGCATCTCGCGACGTGCCAGCCGGACGTTAGTCACGTCTGGTTGGGGTAGCGAGTGTTGACGATCATGATCCGCAAGTGTGCAGGGATAAACCACGATGCTGGCTGTCAGCGGGCTGGGTGCTGACTCCCAGGGCCAGAATCCTGAATCCTTGTCGTGGCCCGTCTTGTGACATCTTTGGTCGCCTCCTAAACTTGGACGAGTACCACTCATTTTGGAGACGACCGATGATTTGCCCCGGAAAGCACTTACACTCTGTCCTACTCGGATTCGGTTGCCTGCTGATTGCTTCGTTCGCCGGTTCGAGCGCGCATGCTGCTGGTGAGCCGCAGACGATTGCCTGGCCTGCAGGCGATGGTTTCCCGCTCCAGATGACGTATTACCCGGCGCTGGAAAGTGCGAATCCCATGGGACTGGAAAACGCGCCGGTGGTGATCCTGCTGCACGGCGAGAAGGGGCGACGGCTGGATTGGGACAAAGGGTCAGCGATCGGTGGTCGCGAGACGGTGCCCCAGCTCTTGCAGGAGAAAGGAGGGTATGCCGTGATCACCGTCGACTTGCGAAAGCATGGCGACAGCGTACTCCCCAACAAGTCGGACGATACGGTACAGCCAAACGACTATCTGGCGATGGTCGCCGCCGACTTGGGAGCCATGAAGAAGTACATCTACGAGGAACATCAGAAGAAGAACTTAAACATGAATCGTTTGGGGATCGTCGGCATCGACATCACCGCGCCAATCGCATTGGCGTTTGCTGAAGTCGACTGGCGCATGGTTCCCTACGATGACGCAGCCTTGGCGATGGATCGTACACCGCGAGGACAAGACGTGCGCGCTCTGGTGCTGATTTCTCCGCAGCTCACGGCAGGTCGAGTGAATGCGGCCAAGTCGTTGAACTTCCTGCGGAACCCTGCGATGGGGATCGCCTTCCTGCTGATCGCTGGAGAGCAGGATACGAAGTCGGCCAAGAATGCGCAGACGTTGTATCGCTCGGCCAGCGCCGTGGTGCGTCCGAAGCCCGTACTCGATGATCCAGAAGCCAAGAGCGAAGCCGTCCAACTGGTCACGGTCGATGCCAAGGAGGCGGGAATTCCGCTGTTGGTGAGAACGCCCGGCGCGACGCTGGCGCCAATGCTGAAATTCCTCGACGATCACGTGAAAGCCGCGCCGAGTGAATGGCGAGATCGTCGCAGCCGGCTGGAGCGGTAGGCGTACGGTCCTGGCGATGTCGTTTTCCGGAAAACTGCGCGTCCGCGATTTCCAGCCATGCACACAGATTGTGACCGACATGCCGGGCTCAGGCTCAAAGTTAGAAACAAGGTTGCCCATGCCGTCGAATACGCCCCTTCTGCACGATCAGGGACCACCGTACCCGTATCCTGCAGCACTGATTTTCGGTGTTCCCGGCGCAGGAAAAGGAACCCAGGGAGAAATTCTCACCAAGGTCCCTGGTTTCTTTCATCTGTCCAGCGGTGTCATCTTTCGCAAGCTCGACCCAAAGTCTGAAGAGGGACGGATTGTACGTGATTACAGTGCCCGGGGAGAACTGGCGCCGGATGAAATCACGATTCGGATTTTCCTCAACTGGCTCGAGGCGCAGCGCGATGCCGAGAAGTTTCGACCGCGCGATCAGTTACTCGTTCTCGATGGAATCCCTCGGAGCATCGGTCAATGCGAGATGCTCGAACCGTATATTGACGTGAAGGCATTGATTCACTTCGTATGCCGGAATGAAGAGATCATGATCAAACGAATTCGGCGCCGCGCGGCGATGGAGAATCGCGTGGACGATGCAAGTGAGTCCGTGACGCGTCGGCGTTTTGAGGTCTATCATCGGGAGACCTCGCCCATCCTTGAATACTATCCTGATGAGATCATTCACAATGTCGAGGCCGATCGCATTCCGGCGGAAGTGTGCCACGACTGCCTTGGATTTCTCGCTCCGATCGTGAAAGAACACTTTCCGCGTAAGTTGGCGTGACGCGATCTGTCAGTAGACCACGTGTCAGCACAATGCCGCGTTTTCCGGATGCCGGCGGCTCAGAAGTCCGGGCGGAAGGGGCCTCTAGGCGCAACTGGTTTGGGAGTCGGTTTGCCGCCGCCAGGTGTTTCCGGCGTCGTTCGCACCGTCAGGTCGGGGCCGACTGGCAGGCGAATTCCCAGTGGTCCCCCATCGACCGCTCTGGTGGCGGCAACGCATGTGGGGAGCAAGCTGAAGTGTGTGGGCGTGAGTTCCGACAGTGCCGGCAGTGGTCCACTGAGCAGTACCCCTTCGTTGCCGACGACCGCGCCGATGAAACGGCCTCCGTTGTCGACGTGAAGTCGATCAGCGTCGAATGAATTGCCGGTCGACGCAGGCGATGCAGTGAGCCAATGTCGGATCACCGGAGAGTACGCTGAGTTTCCTTCCCACCATCCCAGCGGGCAATCTGTTCCAGCCGGGACGCCATGAATCACCGTGAGCGCGGCGGGGACACTGTCGGCACCGTGAACTGGGGGAGGGAGCAGGACGCAGTTGCGGAGAAAGACATTTCGCGACAGCGGCTGAGTACGCCCGTCCGAGAGGCGAAATGCCTCTCGGGCGGCGAGGCTGCAATGAAACAGCAGGCAGTCGCTGCCGGGCTGGTCACCAGCGAGTTCAAACGCAGCAGCGAGTGTGCCGATCGCGAGATTGCCGCATTCGAGATTCACCGAGCCGACCCGCACCACCGTTCCGGACGATGTGAGCAGGCAATTCGTGAGTGACAGCATTTGCGGAACCCCGTCGGTTGGGGTGTCAATTAACGCCGCCGAAGTCTCCCCGGTGCCGTTGGGCCCCAGGATCCGGCTGTTCTGCAGCGATGCCGCCCCACCAGCGAGTTGCAGCACGGTGGCGGGATATCGTTTACGCCCAGAGTTCGGAAGTTGCAGTGGCGCATTAATGAGATCGAGCTGGCCTCCTTCCACGCGGAACCAGGCCGTGGCATCAGTGTCGGGCGTTGGTTGAACGAAAAGTTCGGTCCCTTCCTCAGACTGGGCAAATTCCAGGCGGATGTGCTTCTTGCGAATGACCAGCGGTGGAATCGTCTTCAGTCCAACGCCCGAGCAGATGAGTGTTGCCCCGGTCGGGCATTCGGGACTGTCAATCAGTGCCTGGAGCGTCGCGGCTCGTTTGAGGTCGAAGGGAATCTGTTTGCCAGAGGGGGGAGCCTGTCCAAATCCGATTGGAACACGGTGTCGACTTAACGACGCCAGCACACGGCTTTCGATCGCGACATTCCGCACGGGGATTGAGGCCGCATCTGCCCCCAGATGAGCGCGGGCCCCCAAGCCGGGTTCCAACTCCGTGGCAAACTGGGACTGCAGATCGGATGGCTGGACCGACATGCCTGCCGGAAACACGACGTCGGGCTTGAGGACCCAATCGTTCGATGCGAGCGACTGTTTCCAGAATTTTCGCCACTCGGCAACGTCACTGACCAACTGGCCTTCCCCTTCGGGAGGAGCCAGAGCCACGAGTCGTGGCCGATTGAAGAAGCGGACATGCTGACAGTCAAACGTCACGTTCGCAGCGGTGGGGGCTTCGAGCGAGGCGGTCGTGTCGCGTGGCCAGTCCAGGAGTTCAATCCAGGGTTGTGGATTTTGGCGACCGAAGACCAGGCAGCGACGCGTGCGGAATTCCAAAGGCACTGCAGCATCAGCCGACTGTTGGGTGTGCAGCACCGGACCATCACTTACTGTGCTGCAGGCGAGCAGTGCCACACGACGCAGCGGGCGCGCCAGCGGATTCGTGCTGGCGATCGGGGGGGCGAACCGCAACAGCGGGGTCGACACATTCTCCAGGTAGCAATTCCCCAACAACAGATCGCAGTCGTTGCCATCGAGCTGCACCAACTGCAAACTCCGCAGCGCAGCGTTGCAGTTTTCTAGCAGCATACGGTTCTTCCCCGGTGAGTCACCAGTGATATAAACGATCTGTCCGGAAAGTTGGTGCGTGGCTTCGGCTGGCTGCAAGACCACGATTCGCACATCACGCATGATGAGATCAGATTCTATGAGTTGCAGTAGCGTAAACGGGGAAAGGGAGGCATCAGTACCGCGCGACTGGACGACCAGATCGAGCCCCTCGATGCGCAGGACCGCTTTCTGGGCCACAAGCCAACTGCGTTGTTCCGGGGCATCCGCATCAATGAGCAGGGTTCCCCGTTTCCCGTCGCGTCCCCGCAATGTGATGTTTCGCACTGGGGCCCCCTTGGAGGGCTCCAGTGCTACTGGACTGACGGAGATTGGGTCCTGGACCGCGATTTCGATGAGGGCATCTGTACCAGTCGCGGCATCGAAGGCGGCGGACAACGTGCGGTGACTCTCGGGAGTCGTGCCATAGGGATCGACCAGCACCGCCCCAGAACCTGTCTCTGGCCCATTCCCCCAACCAGCGCGAAGCCAGTCTGGTAAGTAGTCGTTGAGCACCGCCGATTGCAATTCTCCATCGTTCACACCGGGAAAGTCGGTCCTTTGCTCGGCAGTTTGTTCAGGGGGGGATTCATCAGGCTCGTCCGGCATCGGTTCAGCCGGGCCGGAATCGTTGGGGTCGACTGGGGGCTCCACGACCGTGGGGATGTCCGTCGCGTAGGGATTTGTGACAGCGACTTCGGGCGAAGAGAACCACTTGGGGACTTGGTCGATCAGCCACATGCCAATCACGACCATCACAACAACGCTGCCTAGCCAAATCCCCAGTCGGGGCAAATCGAGAGACAAGGCGAGTCCCTGCCGGGCTGGTTTCGCGCTCGTCGTACCGCTCTTAGGAGGCAGCGTCCGTTTGTTTGGTCCCGATTGCGAGGCGCTGCGCGCAGACTTCCCACTCGCAGAGTCGGAACTCGCCGCAGCATCACTTGAAACGGAGGCGCCAGTCGGTGGCGAACCGGTCGTTCGCGACGTCGATCGGGTTGCGCTCCCCCGCTCTTGATCGGTGTTCGGTTTCCGGGTGGCTCCTGAACGTCCGGGCGATGGCGACTCCTCGGGGCGTTCGCTCCCCGATCGCGAGCCGCTGCGGTCGCCCGTCGACGATGCCCCGCCCCGTTTGCTCCTCGAACCTGAGGCCCCGCTCGTCCCTGCCGTACCGCTTGCCCC
>JAGQQS010000516.1 GCA_020426105.1 Planctomycetaceae bacterium | reverse complement strand
GACCGCGTCTTTGCAACGGCCCAGTGGCGGAATGGCATCGACATGCGGATGAATGGAATTCTATGGTTTCCGGATAACCGGATGGCGTCGTTCGAATCGGGTTTCGATGCTGTTCGGCGGCGATGGATGGAAATCGCCGGGACAGACGCCGCTGTTGTCTGTGACGATTTCACGCGTCCCTGGAAAGCCGACAAACCACGATTCTGGATGCACAATGCGGATGGCACATCGGACCAGAATCTGGTGCCGCACCCGCCCATTGAACGCTGTCTGGTGGATGCCTTTTGTCAACTCATTCACGTCAGCCACACAGAACATGACTGGTTGACACTGTCGCTGCAGACTCAGCAGGTGTGTGATGCACTGCTCCGCTCTGCACATTCAGGGGAAGTTGAGTCATTGTTCTGACAGATGTTCAGTGCGGGTTGTCCCGAACCTCGCGTCGTCGCGTGTTCAGCCACTCCAGAGCAACCTCAGGATGGCTTTCATGGCCGCCCTGAAAGATTGTGACGACGGATGGATCGCTGTGCCGCCGCAATAATATAGACGGACCAGGTGGCGGGTCCTGTTCTGTGTCTGATGCCTGAGGAGAGGTCAGAAACTTCTGAGTACTGAGTTCAGCGATGTCCTGCTCCGGAATTTCCGGATTCCCATGCGCAGCGGCGATGACATTAAATGCGGTCAGTGAATGTCGAATGGGGACTGAGCCGGTATGTCCATCTTCAACGCCGGCCCAGATGCTCACAGGCAGGTCACCAACCTGAGACAGATGGAAGACGGGTGACCGATCCCGATATTCCACATCAATCGCAGCGGTGGAACCGGGCGGACCACCAAGTGATTTTTCGATCATCTCTGCATACTTCTGTGGCTTCCCGTCCCGCGTGTGAAATCGATGCCATGCCGCGAGATCCGTAGGACCGACCCAGGCCGAGACGGCGCTGAACTCGTCCGGATGATGTCCTGCCATCAACAGAGCCAGGTGCCCTCCCCCGGAGACACCTGCCAGATAAATTCGTTCCGGATCCACGTTCCAGTGCCCCTTCGCGAACTCAATGGCATCCAGAACATCCTGTCGTGCAAAACGAGAACCACATGCCTTGGGCGATTCATTCGGGCCACGAAAATCCGGATGCAGCCAGATCCAGTTACGGTCGGCACAGGCGGAGAGCCATTTGGAGTTGTCCTGCTGATAGTTACTGCTCCACGAATGCAGAAACACAAGCAATGGGGTTCGTTCAGTTGCTGCAGTTTCGGGCGCCCAGTACAGCAGCGGCTGCCGCTCGCCATCCAGCGCACTGACCGTTTCGCCATGCTGAGTGGGAGGCACGTCGTCCGCCGGGCACAGCTGCCAGTGAGTGGCGGTCAGCGCGGCGATGAGTAACACAATGCGGATTCGGGGAGGGATCATTCAGAGAAACTCCAAAATCGTACAGGAAATCGGGGGGCACGGATCATATTCAATTTGGCATTCTGTACATACAGACTGCTGGTGTACGCAGATCCCGTCTGTCTGCATTGGTCAAAGTAGATTCTTTTTGTCGGAAAGGATTTTGCAGCTTGCTGCAACAGCGACCAGAACTGCTTTGTTCAACGTGTGAAACGCGGCCGTTGAGCGGACATCCGTTCTTGTTGCTCGCCTTGCGGTTAATCGAAAGATCCGACTCGGCCTGCGGGATTCCCCGAAACCTGCGACTGCCCCCGTGCCGAACCGGATGAAGCGGATTGAGTTGCAATCCTGGAACGGTTTGCAATCCTGTGCGGCTCACCGTTCGGATTTCCCATTTCAGAAAGTCATCGTTATGAAGTTTGCTATTTGTCAGGAGCTGTATGAGACCACGGACTGGGCCACACAGTGTCAGTTAATTGCCGAAGCCGGTTACACGGGGATTGAGGTGGCTCCGTTCGCGATCTCGACAGATCTCGGCTCCGTGCCTGCTGCGGTTCTTGAGGGGATGAAACAGGAAGCCGAGCGGCATGGTCTGGAAATCATTGGTCTGCACTGGCTGCTCGCCAAAACAACCGGATTGTATCTTACCAGCCCGGACGCTGCGGTTCGCAGGGCAACAGCCGACTATCTATCGCTGCTGGCACGCGTCTGTCGGCAACTGGGAGGGCACATCATGGTTTTCGGTTCACCGCAACAGCGTAGTTTGCTGCCTGGAGTCACCAGGTCTCAGGCGATTGAGTTTGCGGCGGATGTTTTTCGGCAGGCGGCTGCGTCATTTGCAGAGAATGGTGTGGTGTTGTGTCTGGAGCCACTCACGTTGAAGGAAACAGACTTCATCAACACGTGTGATGAGGCGGTTGAAATCATCCGCCTCGTGGACCATCCGTCGATGGCGCTGCATCAGGATGTGAAGGCGATGCTCGGGGCAGAATCATCTCCAATTCCGGAAATAATTCATCGTCACAAAAAAATCTGCAAACATTTTCACGTCAACGACACTAACCTCCTCGGCCCCGGAATGGGCTCGACTGACTACCATCCGATCCTGCGTGCGTTGATTGAATCGAACTACAGCGGATGGGTATCAGTTGAGGTATTTGATTACAGTCCCGGCGCACAAAATATCGCGGTGAAGAGTCTGAACTACATGCGGTCGGTGCTGAAGGATTTGCAGCATGATGGCGTCGCCGTTGATGCCTGAGCAGAAGTCAGACGGCTTCGGGATTTATGTTTTGTGCGGAAAAAGGCTGGATTTTTGAAACGCCGCAAACACTCGCAACGAGTTGGCTTGAGCAGATTCGTCGCTGGCAATTCGTGATCAGCGACTTCATTCTTTGCACCGTGGTGTAACGTTTGGACTCCGCGTCTTTGAGTCAGTCAGATTGTTGAGTGTGATGTTCGAGGCACATCGATCATGGATGTGATTGTGCAACTCATCGTCATTCGAAGTGTTGATCGCGCAGCGCGCAGCGTCGATGGAGTGTGTATTGAATCTGAAAATTTTTTTCTGAGATGACTGGAAAGTTGCGGAACAGTCTTGCGTTATTCATTCGATTACCTACGATTCCGATCACTTGGTGTTTAAGTTTTCATCATCTGTGATTCTGGATGACCATCACAACAGTGTTGTCATCAACTTTGATTTTGAATCAAAGATCTGAGTGCGGATGTGAAAAAAAGATGCCGGTAACTGGATGCACGTGGCGAAGGAATTGCCTTCAAGCGACTTCAAGACGGTCATCAGTTTAGAATGGAATCTGCATCGTCCTGATCACTGGGATCCTGACGATCTGATGTTTTGGTCTGTGGTAGTCCTGTTTGTTTTTAAGCCCGGTAAGCTTTGGCAGGACGGCCACTCAAGTTCAACTTTGTTTGGAGGAACGTACTGTGGCAAAGAAAGCTGCAAAGAAGGCCGCGAAGAAAGCAACAGCTGCAAAGCCAGCCAAAAAGGCTGCCAAGAAGGCTGCAAAGAAGAAGTAGTCTTTTGACTTCTTCGGAGAATCTTCCGGCGGCTGGTAGTCTTCGATTACCAGCCGTTTTCGTTGCGCGCGATGTGGTGCGCTGACCATCGGAAAATTAAACGGCTGACTGCCGCGCTTGCTCTGCCCCTGCTTCAAACGGCACATTGCGATAAAGTTCTGCCAGCAACACAGAAATGCCCAGCGACGGCAACTCGAATCCGGCTGTTAGTTCCTCTTCTTCATGAAACAACCAGTCGCCGTTCGCCTGTCGTGTGAACCTCTCGACGTGGGGCTGATCCTGAGCGATGAGCACGAGTTCTTTCAGAGTCGAGATCTGCCGATAGTGATTGGCTTTGCGCCCACGATCATATTTTTCGGTGGCGTCCGAAAGCACTTCGACGATCACCGTGGGATTCACCACGGTGTCGCGCTGATCATCATCAAACTTGAGTTCGCCACAAACAATCGTGGCGTCCGGATAGGTGTAGAGTCCCGTTGGTTCGACACGAACACGCAGATCGCTGCTGAAAACCGTGCAAGGTTTATCCTTGAGTGCATTCCGCGATTCCCGCACAAAATTGGCGGCAATCAGGCTGTGAGATGCTGACCCACCGGCCCTGGCAAAGATTTCGCCCTGGAAGAATTCGCTTTTGAACGTCGCCTGACGCTCGCGTTGAAGATAATCCTGAACGCTGATTCGTTTGAGTGCTGTTGACATGGAGAGATCTGCCATTCCGGGGCCGAAGACGTTGGCTCGACTATTGTAGCATGCGTCAGTGTGTTCTCATGCGGGAAAAGTAGTGTTGGATCCTGGCTGGTGCGGTCGCGGATTTCCGAAAGCCCCCATTCCTTGCCGAGCTTGTTGTTAGCGACAGTTAAAACCCCCAGAGTGCTTGCCTCGCTTGTGAATACGTTTTCCAATCAGCCGGAACAGTATGAAGTGTGCATCCCCTCGCCGGCTCGAGGGCCGTCGTTTTAATCTACTGAGCCCCCAACATTGTTTAACCCGGAGCCGCAGGTTTTGCAGTTACGCGTTTCAGGTCCGGAGGACCGACATATCCAATGCCGGTGGTGTAAGCCACCGGTTTGTGAGTGTAAAGAACCTGAGGCCCTCCGGGCTCCGCTTCAGTATTTTTCATGTTCCGGTGGCTCACGAGACCGGCATGACGCCGTTCATCTGATTCTACTGCTTTTCACTCTGCGCTCGATACCTTCGCTGCGTCCAGAAACAACGGCGTATCGCCAGTATCGACTTCTTTGTCGTAGTCTCCGGGGCGGGGAAAGGTGACATTGCCGGCACCATCCTTCATACTGCGACTGTTGAAGCGAACGATGTAACG
>JAGQQS010000515.1 GCA_020426105.1 Planctomycetaceae bacterium | reverse complement strand
CCCCCCTCCCCGCGAATCCTGCCTCATGCAAACGCCTTCTTCTTTTTCTCGCCGATCGTTCCTTGAACATAACGCCATGGGTATCGGGTCCGTGGCATTGGCATGGCTGCTCCAGCAGGACGCGGCGCGGTCTGTGCCGCCTGTGATCAAGCAAGTGCCGGTGACGGATCTGAAACGACGAACGCCACAGTTGCAGCCTCAGGCCCGGGCCATGATCTCGCTGTTCCAGCACGGTGGTCCTTCACACATGGATCTGACCGATCCCAAGCCAGAGCTTACTAAGTACTCAGGTACAGACTATCCCGGTGATGTGCAGTTCAGTTTTGTCAATCAGGCCAGTAAGAAACTTCTGGGAAGTCCTTTTAGGTTTCGACAACATGGTGACTGCGGCACTGAGATCTCAGAATTACTGCCTCACACCGCGCGTATTGCGGATGATATCTGCCTGATTCGCAGTATGCACACAGGAGCGAACGGACATGAGGTATCGATTCGCTATTTCCACAGTGGCATACCCGCGATTCTGGGTCGGCCTCATTTGGCGTCCTGGTTGCTGTACGCACTCGGCTCTGAATCGCAGGATCTTCCGGCCTATATGGTGCTGACTGATCCCGGTGGTCACCCGGTGGATGGTGTGAACAACTGGTCAAACGGTTTCATGCCACCATTGTTTCAGGGAACGGTGCTTCGTCCTAACGAACCCCGGATTCTGAATCTGGCAGCTCCGTCGCATCTGAAGGGCACCTTACAGCAACAAAATCTGGCATTTCTGCAAAAACTGAACGCACGGCACCTGGAGCTGAGTGGTGGTGACGCCGACCTGGAAGCCCGTATCTCCAGTTATGAACTCGCTGCCAGAATGCAGACGGCGGCAACAGAAGCCCTCGACATCAGTAAAGAAACTCGGGCGACACAGAATCTTTACGGGCTTGATAATGACGCGACCCGGGAGTACGGGACACGATGCCTGATTGCCCGTCGACTCGTTGAGCGTGGCGTCAGATTTGTTCAGCTCTTCCTGGGCGGTCAACCCTGGGACAACCACAGCGGAATTCGGACGGCGCTGCCAGCCGTGTGCCGCCGAGTGGATCAACCAGCGGCGGCGCTCGTCACCGATCTCAAACAGCGCGGCCTGCTGGATTCGACGATTGTGCATTGGGGAGGTGAAATTGGACGACTGCCTGTAACGCAGGTGATGGCTGATCCCACGGCTGCAGGACGTGACCACAACGGTCAGGGGTTCAGCATCTGGATGGCCGGCGGCGGAATCAAAGGCGGCATGACATATGGCGCCACCGATGAATTTGGGCACCATGCTGTCGAGAACATTGTCACGCCAAATGATTACCAGGCAACGCTGATGTCACTCTTCGGACTCGATCACACGAAGGTCATCTACCATCACAACGGGCAGCCACAGGTTATTACCGCCAACCGCCCCGCCAGAATTGTGAACGAAATCCTGCAGACTCAGCCAGCGGTGTGAAGTGATCGAGAGTCACAGAATGGGGGCCGAGCACGCATCGAGCGCAGCATCCATGGGGCCATTTGCAAATTTCTGACGCGCTTTCTGCGGCTTGACAGAGCCCTACCACGCAAAGTGGGAGAACGCTTTGTTCGCATCGGCCATGCGATGCACGTTTTCGCGCTTATTCATCGCCGCACCTTCGCGACGGAACGCAGCAAGCAGTTCATCTGCCAGCGATTTATCGACAGGGCGCCCCTTGCGACCGCGAACGGCTTCCAGGATCCACCGGATTGAAAGAGCCTGCTGGCGGCGTGAACTTACCGGAGTCGGCACCTGGTAGGTCGCACCACCCACGCGTTTTGAACGAACTTCGATCGCCGGCTTCACATTGTCCACCGCTGTGACGAACACATCCAGGGGATTTTCGTTGGGCAATTGCTTTTGAACAATGTCCATAGCGCGGTAGAACGCCCCGGAGGCTACGCTCTTTTTACCGTCGTACATCAGGCAATTGACGAACTTGGAGATCAGTAAACTGTTGAATCGCGTGTCCGGCTTCAACTGCTTACGGCTGGCGGTGAACTTTTTGACCATCGATGAAAACTCTCAAAACACAAAAACGATAATATCAGCGGACGGATTGGCCGGAGCTGTGAAACGATTATTTCTTGCCAGCGGCCGCGCCGCCTTTCGGCCGCTTCGCACCGTAGCAACTGCGTGCCTGACGACGATCTGAAACACCCAGCGTATCGAGCACACCGCGAACGATCTTGTAACGAACACCCGGAAGGTCGCGAACACGACCACCGCGAATCAGGACAATCGAGTGTTCCTGCAGATTGTGCCCTTCACCCGGAATATAGGCCGTAACTTCTTTGCTGTTCGACAGACGCACACGGGCCACTTTTCGGAGGGCAGAATTCGGCTTCTTCGGCGTGACCGTCTTGACCTGCAAACACACACCGCGTTTCTGAGGGCATCCCTCGAGAACAGGGGTCTTAGACTTGGTACGCTGTTGTTTTCGGGGTTTCCGAATTAATTGATTGATCGTGGGCATAGTTCGCCAGACAAAAAGCTGAAAGCCGAAAGTTCAGTAAATTTAGAAAATCAATGGTCGCCGGAAAAGTGGAAAACGCGGCACTCTACCGGCGTTTTCCCGGATCGTCAACCTTACGTGTCAACGATCATACGAATTCAACAATCAGATCAATTCGTCAGGCGTCAAATCTGCCAGTGACGGTGCCGAAGGACGTTCGGGATCGATCCGACGGGCCTGCATTTCAGGGTTCCCCATCAGATCCTTGCGGGCCGCCTGCATCCGCATCTTTTGCTCTTCCTGTTCTCGCAATGCGGAATCATGGATGCGCACCTGAGATTCCTGGTGCAGATGGAAACCGGTCCCGGCCGGAATCAAATGCCCCAAAATGACGTTTTCTTTCAGGCCGACCAGATTGTCCACCTTTCCGCCCAGCGCGGCTTCGGTCAGGACTTTTGTGGTTTCCTGGAAACTGGCGGCCGAGATAAAGCTTTCACTGGAGACAGCGGCTTTGGTAATCCCCAGAAGCTGCGGGCTGGCCTTTGCACGCTTCAGCGACGTGTACTTGATCGGCTTCGAGACCTCCTGATTCACGGCCTCAATGTCAGCCAACTGGACGCGGTCTCCGATCTCAAAATCCGAACCGCCGGGATCCGTGACTTTGCCCATGGATTCCAGACCATCGTTGACCTTCTTCAGTTCAAACTTGTCGATCAGCAGACCCGGCAGCAGGTCCGTGTCACCAACGCTGTCGATCCGAACTTTACGCAACATCTGAGCGATCACGATTTCGATGTGCTTGTCGTCAATCTCAACGCGCTGCGCACGGTACACGTTTTGGATCTCATGCAACAAGTACTGTTGCACTTCTTCAGGTCCGCTGACCCGGAGAATATCCTGAGGCACCAGCGGCCCACGCACCAGCGCGTCTCCCGCCTTGACCATATCGCCCGGGTGGACCTGCAGGTCTTTTCCGTGCGGAATTACGTGTTCCACTTCTGTTCCGTCAGCACCTTTCACAACCACAATTCGCTTACCGCGTTTCTTGTCCGGCGGGAATTCCACTTCGCCATCAATTTCCGCGACAACCGCAGGATCTTTAGGCTTGCGAACCTCGAACAGTTCAGTCACGCGGGGCAGACCTCCCGTAATGTCCTGAGTCCCGGTTGATTCGCGAGGCGTCTTCGCGACGACCATGCCCGCAGACACCTGTCCGCCGTCGTCGATATCCAGACTTGCTCCTTCCGGCAGATAATAGAAGTCCAGAATTTTCCCGGCACCGTCTTCAATCACGACCTGCGGATGCAGACCAGCTTTGTGTTCAATGACGGTACGCCGCAGTGTACCTGAGGCTTCTTTTTCAGTGCGAATGGACTGACCTTCAACGCAGTCGTCAAGCCTTGCACGCCCGCCCACCTGCGCGATGATCGGAATAGAGTGCGGATCCCATGTACACAGCACATCCCCGGCATTGACAGTCTGATTTTCCTTGACCTGCAATACCGCACCGTTTGGCACACGTTGTTTTTCAACTTCGCGTCCACGATCATCCACGATGCTGATCTCACCGTTTCGTCCAAGTACAACCTGACCACCCTCCGCGTTAATCACACTGCGGATGCGTGTGAATCGCACCTGACCGCCGCGTTTGGCGAACAATTCGCTGGTTTCGACGTCCTTTGACGCCACACCACCGATGTGGAACGTA
>JAGQQS010000514.1 GCA_020426105.1 Planctomycetaceae bacterium | reverse complement strand
TTCCTGACCCCTTTTCTGAGGCCTGGTTCAGCTTACCGTGACGGATTGAGCCTCGCGGCAGGAAAGCGGAAGAACGTGGAGTGTACGGAGAGCACGTTTCAAGCCTGGGATTTCCCGACTGCCAGAAGGACTCGCTCCGACATCACCATGACGGTGATGTTGGGCGAGTTTATGCCGTTGAGTTTTCGGATTTTCGAGCCGGAAGGAAGCCCACACCGAAGGCCGCCACCATGGACAGCCAGAAGATCCAGAATTCCGGTTTTGCATAGTTGTGAAAATCGACGGCATGCGGATGTGCCTGAGAATTGAAACCCCAATCGGCCAGCAGCTTGAGCCCAATCACGATGATCAGAAGATAGGCGGACAGTTCAAATCGCGGGAATTTTTCCAGCAGTCGGATAAACATGGCCGCCGCAACACGCATCAACACGATTCCCAGCAACCCGCCGGTTACCACAACCCATAACTTTGGATGAAACGCAGTTTGGGGATGGCCTGCCGGAGGTGGTCCCACCAACCCGATCGCCGCGAGAATCGAATCGACCGCGAACGCGATATCGGTAAGTTCAATCACAACCACCGTCATCCAGAAACTTTTTCCCGCACGGAGCTGCTCCTCCGGAACAGGCACTGGAACTCGTTCCTTAATTTCAAGCATCTCCTGATCAGCGGACAGTGCCGCGCCAGTCACAGTGTCACGGAGCTCTGGGGCACCTGCAGCGTCCGTAGTTATTGTGTTTGAGCTTTCTTCCTGCGATTCAAAGAACAGATGCTTGACCGCAATATAAATCAGGTAACCGCCGCCGAGGAGCTTGACGACATGCCATTCAAGTAAATACTGGGCCGTTGCCACTGCCACAAATCGGAATACAAACGCGCCGACGAGACCATAAGTCAGGGCTCTTCCCTGCAATGCTTTCGGAACTCGAGATGCCAGCAGCCCCAGCACCAGCGCGTTGTCGATCGAAAGCAGACCTTCCAGCAGAACAAGCAGCAGGATGACGAGAAGATCCCTGTTGTTGAAGGTCTGACTCCAGAACATCGGAGTGTCTGCGGCCA
>JAGQQS010000513.1:2237-4724 GCA_020426105.1 Planctomycetaceae bacterium | reverse complement strand
TTGCGGCCACGACTGCGGTTACAAACGCAGAGAGTGATCAACGTACTGCAATGATTCCATTCGCCGGACGGGCATCAACGTCTGTGCCAGCTCCGGGGAATGAATGGGCTGAACTGGAGATCTGCAAAACATTCCTGAACGACCGGGAGAGCGATATTCAGCTCATCATGCGTGCCGCGGATGCTGGAGGCACGGCGAGATATCCCGTTGACTTCAGAGACGGTCTTGATGCGATCCTGCCCGCGCAGCAGCAAACCAGAAATCTGGCCCGGCTGCTCGCGCTCCGTGCTCACGTACAGGCCCATGAAGGGCAGCATTCAGAGGTCTTGAAGGATATCAAGGCAACCTTTGCAGTTTCTGACTCACTTCACGGGGAACCAATCCTGATTTCTCAGCTGATCCGAAATGGGATTCATGCCATCGGTTGCAAACTGGTGGCTGATCTCGTGCCGCACTGCGCATGGAATGACGAAGAACTTGAAGATCTGCAGACCTCGATCGGGAAAGCCGATTTTCGAAATGGAATGCTCCGCGCGTTCCAGGGGGAACGAGTAAATTGCCTTACTGCGATTGACTCATATGGGATCGTGTTTCGAGATATCAATAAACTCAAGGCAATTGAGTTGTACAAAGAGTTTACAGAAGGGCTTGCCATTTCGTGGCAGGAGACCACAAACCGCAACCAGAAGATTGAAGAAGAATGTGCGTCGATTGCCGCGGGCCGAGCGTCCCGCATGATCTACACGTACGCCATGTTACTCGTCCCATCAATGCAGCAGGCGGCGAACTCGGGGATGAGAGCAGAAGCTCGACAGAACTGTGCCATTGCCGCGATTGCTGCATATCGTTACCGACTTCATCACGGCACTCTGCCGCAGTCATTATCGGAATTGCAGAGTCTGATCCCCGGGGATGCGGCTGAAAAAGCCTCACGATTGATCGATTCGTTTGACAGCCAGCCACTCCGGTTCAAGTCCAACACGCACCAAATCACGATCTACAGTATCGGTGAAAACAAAGTGGATGACGACGGTGACATCGAAGACGGCGAACAGCAGCCGCTGGATGTTGGCTATTCCGTGACCGATCAGTAGCTCTTTCTGAGGAGATGTGAATGTTTGTATTTCTGCTGATCGCGGCTGTGATCGATATTGGTGATCAAAAACAGCTGTTCATCGATCATAAGTTTATTGAATCTGCCGAGGGGATTACGTTGACCGCGCAGCAGCCGATGCAAATGCGTGAAAAACTTGTTACGGCAGACGCTCCATGGGAAGCAGATGCGCATCTCGGAAGTTATTCAACGGTCGTTCAGGAAGACGGGAAGATCAGGTTGTGGTACGACGTCCGGGCGGGGGTTCCCGAACCCGGAAAGAATCCACCGTTTATGGGGCTCGCCTACGCCGAATCAAAGGATGGAATTCACTTCGAGAAGAAACCGCTCGGACTGATCGAGCGAAATGGTTCTCGCGAAAACAATCTTGTACTACCTCCGCGTCCTGACTGGCTTACGATCGGCGGTGGAACTGTATGGCGGGATGACAATCCTGACGCTGCCCCGGACGCAAAGTATAAAAGCTGGAGCAAGATGTATTCTAAACCGGGAAGTCCGATCCGAGGCCCGCATCGGCTCTGGAAATCCCCCGACGGATTTCAATGGACGCACGATGAACGCCCCGTGACCGGCCTCCGCGCTGCGGATACTCAGCCATCGTGGTTCTGGGATCCGAGGATTGGCCGTTACATCGGTTATTCACGAGAATGGGTGCGTGAAAAATCCGGCTTCGGTGCCCGAATGGCCAGCTATAATGAATCCGACGACATGGTGAACTGGACGAATATGCAGTTTGCATTTGAGCCGGATGAACGTGATGGAACCGCTGCTCCCGCCATGGTGTTGGATCCGGGAAAACTGACCGTCAATGGTGAAAACGTTATGCCTCGCCGCGAAGAACGGGTCGGGGCGACTGCGGGCGAAGATCAGGTACTAACCCCAACAGCGCCGCTGGATTTCTATGGACCAGGTGTTTTTCCGTATGAAGGTGTTTATTTGGCCCTGATCCCCGTCTTTCATCACTGGCGCGGATCCGCAGCGGGAACCTGGCCCAGCACCGGTGATATTCAGCTGGCGGTGAGTCGGGATGCGCGTCATTTCAACCGGGTGCCTCCACGGCGTGCATTTCTGACAACAGGCATGGATGGCACCTGGGATTCAAAATGGATTTATCCAGTTCTGCGCCCGGTCAGAATGCATGATGAACTCTGGATCTACTACATGGGAACAAATCACGATCACGCCGGTCGCCTGGATTCAAAGGCTGTGAAAGAGGAGACTGCTATTTCGCGAGCAGTGCTGCGTCTCGATGGTTTCGTCGCTGCCGAAGCAGACTATGCAGGCGGAGTATTCATGACGCCACCAATCCGGTTTCAGGGCTCTCGACTGGAACTCAATCTGAACACCGGCGCGGGTGGCATGGCAAAAGTTGA
>JAGQQS010000513.1:0-2186 GCA_020426105.1 Planctomycetaceae bacterium | reverse complement strand
GAACTGAATGGAAATGCCGTCAATCTGCAGGCCGCATGGAACACAGGAAACTCGGACGTGTCAAAACTTGCTGGTCAGGCCGTGCGTTTGCGAGTAAAGATGCGGGCAGCGAAGTTGTTTGCTTTCCAGTTTCAGTAGCAGATACCTGAGTGCGTCCATGCCATCGTGCAGTGACGACGCAACACGGCAACCCATCCGATGGACATGAGCAACAACCGGATTCTGTTGCGGAATGAAAACTGCCTGCAGCGGGTGGACGCTGATTCAGTCAATTCTTTCCTTCCAAAATCGGGGTTTTTCGCGACCATCGCAGACGTGGAGATAGTGCGGCGATATGCTGGGGCAACGCTGAAGGGCGGAGGATTCGGACATCCCCTGTGGAAAAACAGACGGACAACGCTTTAATACTGACGATCTGGTGCAGTATTCTTCAGCAGACGCGCTAAGGCGAGCGGCAGAAATGATTCTACCAGTCGTAGTGGACGAGGCGACGAATCCTTCATACACCAGTCGTCGTAGACGAGAGGCGACGAGTCCTTCGCAGCCGGGGACTCGTGACCTCGTCCACGACGGTAAATTCTTTCTGCCGCTCGTCTAAAGACAAAGTCAATGTCTCAGAAAAGGGGGCAGGAGCCAATAGTGCGGTGCACTCTTCGGGCCATTGGGCTATTGATTCCTGACGTCATTTCTGAGGCCTGCATGGCAACGCTCCGTTGTCATTTAGACCACACTAACTGAACCAATCACAATCTGGCTCCGGGAACCGTTTGAATGCACTGGCCGACACAGATACTGGTGGCAACATGTCTCAGCGGCGGTTTGATTTTCTCGCCGTTTATGATTGCCTCAGAAAACGACGCTCCCTATGGTCTTGCAGCACGCGTTCCGTGGACAACCTCGCGGATCGAAGGGACGCCCGAGCCCCCGCCGAAGTATACGGTTCAACGAGCTTTCCCAAAACTAAAATTTGATCAGCCGGTCTTCATTGCTCAGGAGCCTGACACGGACCGCTTTCTGGTCGCCGAACTTGGCGGCAAGATTTACGCGTTCACTTCAGAGACGCCCGACGATGCGAGTCGTGAATTGTTTCTCGACACGAAGCGCCAGATCTATGCGTTTTCGTTTCATCCGCGCTACGCAGAAAATGGCGAGATTTTTGTGTTTAGTCCTACGGATCCGGAAGACAAGAGGGACGAGAAAGACCGGCGCAGTCGGGTGTCACGGTTCCGGACGAACCTGGATTATCCTCGCAAGTCTTCGGCTGATTCAGAAGAAATCATTATCGAATGGCTGGCTGGCGGGCATAACGGCGGCGAAGCCATTATCGGGCCGGATGGATATCTTTATATCTGTACCGGAGACACGACTTCCGGATCCGATCCGAAAGCAACCGGACAGGGGGTTAATGACCTTTATTCCGTCATGATGCGTCTGGACGTTGAACATCCGTCCGAGGGCAAGGCCTATTCAATTCCTCCCGACAATCCGTTTATCAGTTATCCCGATGCCTGTCCGGAGATCTGGGCTTTTGGGTTTCGCAACCCCTGGCGCATGAGTTTCGATGAGAAAACCGGCGATCTCTGGGTCGGCGATGTCGGACAGGATTTATGGGAAATGATCCGTGTCGTACGGAAGGGAGAAAACTACGGCTGGAGTGTGCAGGAAGGCAATCACCCGTTTCATCCTGAAAAGCCAATTGGACCAGGTCCGATCATCCCGCCCGTATTCGAACACCATCATACGGAATGTCGCTCAATCACCGGCGGTTATGTGTATCACGGCTCAAAGTTTCCTGAGCTGCAGGGCGCCTACTTCTATGGTGACTATGAATACGGTCAGGTCTGGGCTCTGCGATACGACGGACAGCGTGTGACCTGGCAGGACGAACTGGCAGATACGTCCCTGCGAATCGCCAGCTTCGGCGTAGGACGCGACGGTGAGATCTATCTCATTGATCATCCGACTGGCGAACTCTTTACCCTGGAGCACGCCCCGGAACAGGTCGCGACGCGTCCGTTTCCACACAAGCTGAGTGAGACCGGATTGTTTGTCTCTGTCGCCGATCATCAGGTCGCTGAAGGATTGATTCCGTATTCCGTCAATGCACCTCAATGGGTGGATGGAGGTCACAAAGTCCGCTTTGCCGGAATCCCGGGCGATCTGAAAGCTGATTTTGTCGAAGACTC
>JAGQQS010000512.1 GCA_020426105.1 Planctomycetaceae bacterium | reverse complement strand
TCGGATTGGAGACCGGGAACTGCCGAAGTGGTGGAAGACATTTTTGTCCCTGGAGTTGAAAGTGGTAATTCGCTATTCGTTTAACTGAACCTGAAAACTGCCGCCCTGATTCTTCAGAGGAATTTCAATATAATTGTTGCCCTGGTTCCAGCGAAAGAAACTTTTCAATTGCTGCCAGACAGCCAATTGTGATTCACTGAGCACAGCCTGAACGTCGGCATCCCTGGTTTTATGCAGCGGATAAGCGATCAGAAGCAGTTCCCGAATCCACTGGTCCCATTGCGAGAGGCTTGTGTTGTGCGGCAACGCCCCACTGGTCAATTCCAGCAGCCCCGATCGTTGCTGTGGCAAAAGCCAGAGTTCCTGATCCAGCAGTGCCACGACAGAGCCAGCCCTTGCCCGGTGAATAAACCCGCGGCGATCGTCCTGGCGGTGTCCCTGCTTGAGGGAACTCACCGCATTCGCCCAGATCTGGTTGTCGTCGATTCCGTCAATCGAAATATTCTGTGCCGAAAAGGCAAAGTTCTGTCCCCGATGCTGCCCCATTTGCTCCTGCATTTGCTGAATGGTGGCCTGTGTTGTTTCCTTCCATTCAGCAAGAGCGTCTGTCGTGGCGCCTTTGCTGGCCACCGTGAGCCAGGCGACTTGTTCCGGCGAAAGTTTCAGGGACCGTTCGAGATATCCGATGCGAACTGCGGTCGCGTGCAGATAAATCTTGCGCTGGCTGACGACGGCGCGTTTGATGGTTTCCTGCCACTCTTCCGGGCCTTCGGATGCCTGAAAAATGATGTAGTTTTCATTGCCATTTCCATTGCGCGATGTGAGATCCTTCAGGCGTTCCTTTTGTCGTTCATCGAGAAAATCTGCTTTACGCGGCGACAGAATATCGCTGATCGGCTGATACGGCAAATAGTGCGGCTGTGCGACAAACGCGTAAAACGGCAGGGTGATCTGCTTCGAGTTTGACTGGAACTGTTCCAGCATCCTGTTTCGCTGGTCCTCAGTCAGAAACAATTCCTGGTCTACCAGTGAAACCACGAACTCGCGGAAGGCGGCTCTCTGAAAATCTGCGCGCTCGGCGAGGGCGGCACTCAACACTTCGTTTTGTTTTTCGCTGAGTACAGCGTCTCGAATGGAATTGATCAGTGCGACGCTGAATTTCGAGCCGACACTCAAAGGCTGCACAAACAGCATCGGAGCCGTTTCGCCGAATGGTCGATTCTCACGCTGATTGTCGTGGCTTTTCGCATACCGCTCGGCTTCTGCCGCCAGAGTTTTCTCGAACAGCTGTGCCACCTCGTCCTGCTGTGCTGCATGCAGTTCACACGTCTGATTAACCCATGATTCGATGGCGCTGGCCAGTGCTTTTGTGCGGGCTGCATGTTCTTTGCGATCCGCCTCTCGTGGTGTGAGATTCTGCTCGGGAGCATTGAGTGCCTGAAGGACGGCTGCTCGAGCTTCCCGTCCCTGGGCGTCGCCATTGAGCTGGCGGAGTGCTCTGCCAAACAAATTGCCAATCTCGGAGATAAAATTATCGTCCGGCGCCACCATCGTCTGTGCGAGGGGCGTGAATGCCGACAGGATGATGCGCTGCAGAAGAAATAGGTGCAGGATCAGACTCATAGTGATGCCGTCGGGTTTCATCGGTCGTCAGGAAGGTCCGCACACTGCGTCCGGAAACGGATTGTCCCGGACCTTAATGGATGCCCACTCAACACAGATTGTGCGAACGAAAACTCCGTCTGGCAAGCAGTTCCCGGAAGTTTGTTGTGTCGCTGCAACCTACAGAACACCTGCGAACACACAGTTTGTCCCATCTTTCACTATCCCTCAGACAAAATTCTCTGGTGATTTTGTCTAATTTTTTCCTGAAGTACCGTGTAGTTTGCTACTGCCGAACGGGGGACTTGATGGATATACTGCGTAAGCCTTATTAACGGCACGCTCCTCCTTGCAGAGACACAGACCATGCGTAATCACGGATTACAGTTGCCGGAATCCACGCGAGCCCGATTAGTCGATTTTCGGAAACGCGTTCGTACGATCAAGATTGCTGAAGGAATTCTGGCAGGTCTGTTCGGCCTCCTGCTTTCGTATCTGGCCGTGTTTGCGTTTGATCGCGTCATCGATACGCCAGCGTTTCTGAGAATCGGATTTCTGCTGGCAGGATCATTCGGCCTTGCAGTCCTGTTTCCCCTCAAGTGTCATCGCTGGGTCTGGGGTACGCGGCAGATGGAACAGGTGGCGATTCTGCTCAAACATAAATTTCCTGCGCTGGGAGATCAACTCCTGGGCGTTGTCGAGCTTGCCAACAGTGACAAAGATCCGGGCGGCAGTAAGCGGCTGGCACAGGCAGCGATTCAGCAGGTGGACGCCGCCGTTCAGGAGCGAGATTTTTCTCACGCGGTCCCCTTTGCGCGCCACAAATTCTGGGCGACTGTTGTCGCGGTCCCCGCACTCTTAACGATACTGACGCTGGCACTGGTACCGGCTGCCGGCTTCAACGCTCTTGCACGCTGGCTGATGCCGTGGCGCCCTGTTGATCGTTATACCTTCGCGCAGATCAAAAACCTGCCGGATCAAATGGTCGTGCCGCATGGTGAGGAATTTCGTCTGGAAACATCGCTGTCCGATACAACTCGCTGGTCGCCCGCGTCGGCGTCAGTCAGGTTTGAGCACCAATCGGTGGTAACAGCTGAAAACCAGAACCAGGCCTATCGGTTTGATCTCCCCGCCCAGACCAGCGATGGCACGCTGAATGTTCGAATTGGTGATCTGACAAAAGCAGTGAAGGTCGAAGTCGCAAACCGACCGGAACTGAGTTCGCTGACTGCGCTGATTACTCTGCCGGAATATCTTGGGTACAGCCGTCCCATCACCGCTGATGTACGTGGTGGAATCATCTCCGTGCTCAAAGGAGCGACCGCGGCCTTTGAAGCAGAAGTCAGCCGAAACCTTGCAGAGGCCAGTGTGCACAATGTGCCGGCTCCTGTCGCTGCCAATCGCATTCAACCGGCGCCCATGAAAGTTGCTGAGTCAGAAGTCCTGGATTTTCAGTGGCGTGATGAGCTCGGTCTGACGGCACGAGATACCTTCCGCCTGAAGGTCAACGCCATTGATGATGCAGCGCCGGAGATCAGTTTTCAGCAGCAGGATCCCCAGCAGGTTGTGTTGTCGACCGACACCATTAGCTTTGACCTTCAGTCACGGGACGACTTTGGTGTCAAAAACATAGGAATCGAATGGAAGGGAATTCAGCATCCGATCCAGAATCCGGATCCAGATACCGGCGGGAAACTGGTCAAGGGTGGAGCGCCCGAAGAAACACGACTGTCGGCAACGGCCACCTTTTGTGCAGAGACAGACAACATCCGCGCTCAGACTTTGGAACTGCGATCTTACGTTGAGGACTACAAACCCGATCGTGGTCGCATTTATTCTCCCGCATACGTGCTGCATGTCATGACACCTGACCAGCACGCCGTCTGGATGATGGGCCAGCTGCGGCGCTGGGCCAGCCTCGCTGACGATGTTTATGAAGAGGAAATGCGGCTGCATGACGCCAATCGTCAGATTCGCCAGATGGGTCCAGACCAGCTCAACGCTCCGGAAACAAGACGGCAGATTGAGCAGCAGGCCGATGCGGAAAAGGCCAATGGGCAAAGACTGACCGCTGTGACCGATCAGGGGGATCAGTTACTGAAGCAAGCTCTGCGAAATAAAGAAATGCTCGTCGGGCATCTGGAAACATGGGCCGATGGACTGCAGCGACTGCGTAATATTGCGGACAACCGTATGCCATCCGTGGCTGATTTGCTGCGTCAGGGCGCACAGGCTCCCGGCAAAAAATCGGCAGCCGCGAATCCCAACGCGCAGGCGAAAACAGGTCCACAGGCCGGCAACAACAAAGGCACGCAAACCGCTGAACCAGGAGAATCCAAAAAAACCGATCAGCCGCTGCCTGCAGTTCCAAAGTTGACCGACACTGAATCCGGATTCAACAAACAAAATCCATCCAGCGGTGAAAAGTCCGAGCCCAAAAAAGCGAGCAAGGGCAAGTTTGGTTTGCCTGCGACAGTCCTGCAGGGTGGCCCCCCGGCAGATGATCAGAAGAAGCCAGAGACGCCTGCCGAAGAGAAGGTTGAAGAAGCGGTCGAGGAGCAGACGGATCTGCTGGCTGAATTCGAAAAGGTTCGTGAAGATCTTCAGAAGATTATGGATGATCTGGAGAACAGCACGTTCGTCAAACGTTTTAAGGCCGCATCACGAGAACAGATGGAAGTCGCGACAGCTCTAAATCGCACATTGTTCGACGGCTTTGGGATTCGGGACGAAGCGCTGGATCAGCGCCAGAAAGATCAATCCCTGCGAATTGCCGAACGTGAAATCGTTCAAAGCCAGAAAGTCCGCGATATTCAGGACGATCTGGAAGCCTATTACGATCGCCGCAAAGAAGAAAAGTTCATGAGGATCGTGCAGGAAATGCGGGACTTTCAGGTGGTCAAAAAGCTGGATCAGTTGAGTAACCGAGTACGTATCAATCGCAGCGGCGATTCAATTGCACGCGCGGAATATTACGGCGATACACTGGATCGCTGGGCCGAAGAACTGGTCTCCGCATCGAAATGCGGTCAGTGCAAAGGATGTAAGGGAGACAGTCTGCCGCCTTCGATCGTCCTGGAGGTCATGCGGATTCTGGAAGGTGAAATGGATCTGCGCGAAGAGACCCGTGCGGTGGAGCAGGTGCGAGAAAAACTGGAGGCCGCGGCGTACACGGACAAAGCCGAGCATCAGGCCGAAACACAGCGAGGACTTTATGATCGTACCGTGAATGTTGTGCAGGATATTCGCGCGTTGCCCCTCGGTGACCAGAAGTTCGGAAAAGAGATTCAAATCATCACCGCCGCCAGTCAGGCGATGGACGACGCCACGGATATTCTGAGTCGACCGGACACCGGTCGCGAAGCGATTGCAGCGGAAACCGAAGCGATCGAATTGTTGTTACAGGCAAAGCGTGCCAATCCGAAAGGTGGCGGAGGTGGCGGAGGCTCGAATCCCGGTGGCGGTGGTACCGGCGATACGGATCGCGTCGCGCTTGAATTGTATGGCCCCGGATCCGATCCACTCGCCCAGGTTGAATCTCGCGGTGTGCAGCAATCCACAGGCACCACGAACGATCAGGTCCCGGCTGAGTTTCGCGATGGCATTGACGCCTTCTTTAATGCTCTGGAAAATCGACAGTAGAAACGCAGTACCATGCAAACGTTACACGGAATAACTCAAAGCGATCCTGAGATTTTAAGTGGCGAACCCGTTTTTGTGGGGACCCGCGTACCGGTGCGTTCGCTCTTCGAATATTTGGAGGGTGGAGAGAATTTAACGGAGTTCCTTCAACAGTTTCCATCAGTGCAGCGCGAACAGGCAATTGCAGTTTTGGAGTCAGCATGTAAAACGGTGATTGCCGATGCGACTTCTGCTTGATGAAAACATTCCGGTTGCATTTGCCAGACAAATTACGCTCCATGAAGTTTCAACAGTTCAGTGGCTTGGCTGGTCTGGAATTAAAAATGGAGAACTGATGCGAAGGGCGGGTGAAGTCTGTGATGTCTTCATTACGCTCGATAGAAATCTGGAATATCAGCAGGATGTCACGACACTTTCGTTTAGTGTCATCGTTCTGGTAGCTCGCTCGAGTCGAATTGCTGATTTGTCCCCGCTGATTCCGGAACTGCTTAGAGCCGTTGAGCGCGCGAGGGCCGGGAAAGTTCTGAAAGTGAGTTGTTAATGCGAATGTTCACTGTTCTGATGGTCGCTGTCGCATTGTCCATCGCCATGTTTGTATACGTTTCTTCCCCTGTATTCGCCCAGGACACCCAGGTCCGCTTTGGCACCGATGTGCCGCAGGACGTTCAGATGATCTACGAGCGTGGTCTGGAGTGGCTTGCCAGCAATCAGGCGACCGACGGGACATGGGACAGTTCCGGCGGCTACGGTGGTCCTGGGATCAACGGAATGTGCGTGATGGCATTTCTGGCCAGCGGTGAAGATCCGAATTTCGGTCCATACAGCGAGAACATTCGCAGAGCTGTCCGCAGCATGATTCGAACTCAGAGTGATTCGACAGGATTCTTCGGGGGCGGTGGTCATGGCAGCATGTATCACCACGGCTTTGCGATGCTTGGCATGTCCGAGGTTTATGGAGTCCTTGACGAGGATTCATTGTGGGATAGAGATTCAAATCCGGAAGGGCAGCGAAGTATCGGCCAGTCACTGGAATTGGCCGTTCGCGCCGCCATCACGTCTCAGAAGAATAATCAGTGGAACGCCTGGCGTTATTCCCCCGAAGCGAACGACGCCGACACATCCGTTTCCGGTGCTGTGCTGATGGGACTGCTGGCCGCCAGGAATGCGGGCGTCAAAGTCCCCGATGAAGGGATCGATAAGGCATTGGAATATTTCCGTTCCATGACGACCAATCGCGGCGAAGTCGGCTACTCGGGAATTGGTGGCGGCGGTTCAAACAATTTGAAGTCGATTGCCGCTCTGGTCTTTGCGATTGGGAAACGCAAAAATCTGGCTGAATACAAAGCGGTGCTGGAACGCGTTTCCGGGAATCTGGAGCAGGACGAATACAACTACCCCGAGTACTATCGTTACTACACAGCTCAGGCACTCTTTCAGGGCGACTTTGAGTCGTGGAATAAATGGAACCTGAAAACTGCGCGGCAGTTGAAGGATTTGCAGAGCGAGGATGGCAGTTTTCAAAGTCAAATGGGGCCGGGCTACGGAACTTCCATGTCGCTGCTCGCAATGGCATTGAATTATCGATTTTTACCAATCTACGAACGATGAGCTCCTCTGTTCAACCGCGTGGGCCTCACCCTCGCTTTCTGTCCTGGTGTTCCGTCAAAATAAGAATCGGGGGTAGTGGACGAGGCGACGAGTCCCGGGTAACCATCAAATCGCACGGACTCGTGGCCTCGTCTACTACAATTCATCCCCTTGGGGGATTTCGAAAATGGGGTAGTGGACGAGGCGACGAGTCCCGGGTCACCATCAAATCGCAGGGACTCGTGGCCTCGTCCACTACAATTCATCCCCTTGGGGGATTTCAAAAATGGGGTAGTGGACGAGGCGACGAGTCCCGGGTAACCATCAAATC
>JAGQQS010000511.1 GCA_020426105.1 Planctomycetaceae bacterium | reverse complement strand
ACGTCGCACATGGTTCGATCCGCATGGAACCGGTCTTTATGGCATTGAGCCAAAGTGCGGCCATCGCTGCTGGCATGGCGATCGACAAAGACGTGAACGCACAAGAAGTGCCGTATCCTGAGTTATTGAAGAAGCTCGAAGCTGCCAAACAGATCGTGCGTCCTGACACATGGAAGCGGACTCCTGCTCAAAAAAAGTCGCCGCCGAAACCAGCACCGAAGAAAAAGGCTCCGGAAAAGAACGCTGTGGCCCGTTCTGTCGACGCTGCTTCCAAACCCAACATCGTTCTTATCCTGGCTGATGATCTTGGCATCGAATGTCTGTCAGCCTACGGGGGAAAATCGCACAAGACTCCCCATCTCGATCAGCTTGCGAAAGAGGGAATGCGGTTCACGCAGTGTTTCTCCAATCCGTTTTGCTCTCCCTCGCGTGGTCAACTTCTTACGGGTCGCTATCCATTTCAGAATGGTCTCAAAGTGGTGCTACACAGCCGGAGCCAGGAAAATATCTACCTGCGACCATCACAGCCCAGCTTTGCGCGGCAACTCAAGCAGTACGGTTACAGCACGCAGATTGTGGGTAAGTGGCATGTGGCTCTCGAGCACAAACACGACACAACCAGGGAGTTCGGCTTCGACCACTCGCAGACCTGGCAAATCTTTGACGAGAACGGCGACAAGACCACGCGATACTGGACGCCTTATCTCAAACGTGATGGAACGGTGATCGCGGAGAAGATCACAGATCGCTACGGTCCTGATGTGGATCTCGAAGTCTATCTTGACTTCATCGAATCCCGCGCAAAAGCGAAGACTCCCTTTCTTGCCTTCTACTCAACCTGCCTGCCGCACTATCCGTGGGAACCAACGCCGGATAGCTCGGATCGAACCTACCGTGCCTCCGGCGCTGGCCACAAAGGCGACCCAAAATACTTTCCCGAAATGGTAGCTTATCTTGATAAGCAGATCGGCGTCATGCTTCAGAAATTGGATAACCTTGGCATCGCCGATAATACCATCGTCATCTTCCTGGCCGATAATGGCACGGACCGAGATATTGTCAACACGTGGGGAGAGGGTCAGCAGATTTCCGGCGGAAAGGGGACGATGACAGACCGAGGCACCCATGTCCCGCTGATTGTTCGCTGGCCGGGGAACATTGAGGCCGGAAGCACTTGTGACGACCTTGTTGATCTCTCAGATATTTTTCCGACGATTTGTGATCTCACCGGTTCGCCTATGCCCGAACAAACGCTCCACGGTCGCGCGTTCGCTTCACAGCTGCGAGGGGACGCTGATAAGCCTGGTCAGCAGAATCAGCCTCGCGATTGGATTCATATTCAAAATGCAGATGACCGTCAGGTTAGAAATCGCGATTACATGCTTAACAATAAAGGCCAACTTCGACGCGTCGTCCCTCTCAGCGAAGCTCCCAGCGAGTCTCCATCAAAAGACGATGCTGCCAAAGAAGCAGCCGCCCGTTTAGCGCTGCAGGCGGCCTTTGAAACACTGGGACCGTAAAACAGAATTCGAGGCCTCATTGATTCGACAGCGGTGCAGCGGGGTCGACATAGAGAGATGGACCGACGATCAAGGCTCGACGCAATTTGGCTGAACTCAAGTGAAAGAACAGGCATCACCCCAGGATCAACCATGAATACGAAATTCATCCCCTTACTCTTCATCGCCCTTGCTTCACCGGCGTCAGCAGCCCAGGTTCAACTCACCAACTCGGAGTCTACCGGCGCGCCAGGGAAATTTGCGGCTACACAAATTCAACGGGAAGCTGCAGCCAGGGGCATCACCATTGGCGAGGATGCGACAGCGACGAATGTAACACTGGCAGTCGATAAGGACGCAGAGGCTGTGCCACAGAGCTATCGGATTCGCGTCCGAAGCGATCGTGGTCGTCGAGTGATCGACGTTACCGGAGCAGACTCGGTGGGAGCGATGTATGGTGGGTTGGATATTGCCGAGGCGATTCGCACGGGCACGTTTGATTCCCTGAAAGACTACGAGAAATCCCCACATATTAAGGAACGTGGAATCAAGTTCAATATTCCGCTCGACCTGCGTACGCCCAGCTACACCGATTGCTCTGACGCGGCACAGGCCAACATTCCGGAGGTGTGGGAGCGAGACTTCTGGACGGCTTATCTCGATGAAATGGCGCGACACCGATACAACGTCCTTTCGCTTTGGAGCTTGCATCCATTCCCTTCCATGGTGAAGGTGCCTGAGTTTCCCAAGGTCGCTTTAGACGATGTCTGGCGAACGAAGGCCAAGCTCGATGACACGTTTAGTTTTGCAGGTACCGATATGGTCCGTCCCGCGATGCTCGCCGAACATGAGGTCGTGAAAAACATCTCGATTGACGAGAAGATCGAGTTTTGGCGATGGGTCATGCAGCAAGCCGCTGATCGTGGCATTCGCATCTATGTTTTCACCTGGAACGTATTCACCTTTGGGGCCGAGGGAAAGCACGGCATCACGAGCGATCTCGGAAACGACATTACCAGGAAGTACTTCAGAGCGACTGTGCGCGAGATGGTCAAGACGTATCCATTGCTCGCCGGTATGGGAATCACCGCCGGTGAAGGGATGCCCGAAAAGATGGACTCTCGGGAGAAAGAACGTTGGCTCGCGGAGACCTACGGTGAAGGCGTTCGCGACGCGTTGAAGGACGATCCGAAACGCGAGTTCGGCATGATCCATCGATTTCACTGGACGGCTCAAAGCGAAATTCTTGACGCCTTCAAAGACTACCCAGGGACATTTGATTTCAGCTTCAAGTATTCGGTAGCTCACATGTATTCAATTGCCAAGCCTCAATTCATCCAGCCATTACTTGAGAACATCGCTCCTGGCAGGCGGACCTGGCTGACAGTACGCAACGATGACATCTACTCCTTTCGTTTCGGTGACCCTGCCTATATTCGCGAGTATGTCTTGAACATGCCGCCACAAGACAAGATGGCTGGCTTTTACATGGGGCCGGATGGGTATTGCTGGGGGCGTGATTTCCTCGAACGCAATCCAACTACAGGCAAACGACCTCTTGTGATGGAGAAGCAGTGGTACTCGTTTATGCTGGTCGGCCGATTGGCCTACGACCCGTCTCTGCAAGACTCGCACTTTGAGCGATCCCTTGCCGCGCGGCACCCTGATGCTTCATCGGAACAACTGTTTCGTGCTCTACAAAGTGCCTCCCAGATCATGCCCCTGACGACCCGGTTCTTTTGGGGCGACATTGATTTGAAGTGGTATCCAGAGGCTTGTCTCTGCCATCGCCGAAGTAAAGGACAGGGTTTTTACTCGGTGAAGCATTTCATGGAGGGGTCCGCGATGCCTGAAGCCAGCGTATTGTGTATCCGCGATTGGCGAACTCGCCTCAACGCTCGTCAACCGATGACAGAGACCACTCCGCTTGAAATCGCGACCGCTCTCGACGGAGCGGCAGCAGAGACGTTTGCAGCGATCGCTGAATTGCGGAACGACGCAAGGGATGACCGAGAACTGCAAAAAACGATTCACGATTGCGAAGCACTTGGATGGCTTGGCCGCTACTACGCAAAGAAGATTCGTGGATCCTGTGCGTTGGCTCTCTTTGACTCCACTGGCGACTCGTTCGAGCACGACGTTGCGATAAGTCATCTGAACGATGCTCTCTCGCATTGGAAGGCCTACGCCGCGATTCGAGACGCCCAATACGTTCCGGCTCTCTACAATCGCGTCGGTTATGTCGATGTGACCGCACTCACGGAGAAGGTGGCAGCTGATATCGACATTGCTCGCAATTGGAAACCAGATTCGCTGAAGGATGACGGCAAACGATCAGGTTCCGAAAAAGGGTTTCGTCAATGAAAATCGTTGCCATCATTTCCGCCGAACGTCAAACCAAATTTCCAAGCTTGCATGCTATGAAAATATCGAACGTTGTCACTTGGTTCCTGGCATTCTTTCTGCTTCCGATGAGTGGCGTAGTCGCTGATGAAGAGAAGCTAGTCCCAGGAACAGACCGCATTGATACCCCGGCAGTTTCAACAGGCCTTTGTGTCCACAATCTGTTTCAGTCGAGCATGGTTATCCAGAGAGACAAGCCGATCCCAATCTGGGGCTGGGCCGCTCCCAATGAAAAAGTCACCGTCACATTGGGCGACGAGTCACGTTCCACAACTGCTGCCGCTGATCGATCATGGAAGGTCGAACTGCCAGCCATGCCTGTGAGTTCTGCATCGCAAACGATCACAGTACAAGGTTCGGATGACACCATCCAGTTAACCAACATTCTGGTTGGTGATGTCTGGGTGCTCGCTGGCCAAAGCAACATGGAGTTTGAACTGCACAAGCTCGAAGAAGGCCCGCTCGAAATCCTCTCTGCCAATTTCGACCAGATCCGACTCTTCACAGTGCCTCAACAGAATGGCCCTGAGACAAAGAGTTCGTTCCCTCGACTCTATCAATGGAACGATTTTTTTAGTCGGCATTTCCGGCAAGGGTATTGGGATGTCTGCTCGCCAGAGACCGTGGGGGACATGTCAGGGATTGGTTACATCTTTGGTCGACGCATTCACATGGCCACGCGCGTTCCGATTGGACTTGTGGACGTTTCCCGAGGTGGAACAACTTTGATGTCGTGGACACCAATGGATGTATTGCAGAAGATCGACACTCCCGAAGTGACGAGCACTTTAGCCGAGTGGGACAAAAAGATCGCTGAGTTCGATCCTCAAAAAGATCTCGAAAGTCGCATCAAACAGTACAACGATCAAACTGACAGATTGAAGGCTCAGGGCAAAGCAATTCCAGGCAACCGCCAGCCACCAACCGATTTGTTGCCAGGTCCGGCCACAGACATGAATCGTCCTGGCGGTTTATATGCCAGCACGCTTAGCACCATCGCCGGTCTGCCAGTCAAAGGAGTTCTGTGGCACCAAGGTTACAACGAAGCCCTCATGCCGAATGGACATAAACTATACGCCAGTGTTTTTCCTGAAATGATCAAGTCGTGGCGCGCTGCTTTTAATGATCCCACCATGCCCTTTGGTATTATCACTCAGGAAACTCAGGATCAACCTCAGACGCTCGATAATTTCCTGCCGCCGATGGTGGATGAAGGAAACTATATCCGAGAAGTCCACTACCAAACGTTTTTGAACTTGCGGAAAGCTGGCGATCAGAACATCGGCTATGCCAGTTGCTTCGACCAGCACCGTGCGTGGTACCATCCGCAGATCAAAGTGCCGGTAGGCGAGCGAATTGCCAAGTGGGCATTGGCGACGCAATACGACATGAACATCCGTTGGCTGCCCCCTCAGCTTCAAGAAGTCACAGCCAGCGACGGCAAGTTGGTCCTAAAGCTGGATTCCTGGGCAATCCCGTTTAACGATGGCCCGATTCAAGGATTCGCCATTGCGGGCAAAGAGGGGCGATTCCAACCTGCACAAGCTCAGTGGCTTGATAAAAATGCAGGAAAAGGCGAGCCGAATTGGGAACGTTCCGTGATCGTGCTCTCCAGTGCATTGGTACCGGAGCCAATCTATTTCCGCTACGCATGGGCCAGAAATCCTCTCGAAAATTTGAAGTCATCCGACAACGCTGGGCTGCCGTTGGACACCCAACGGAACGACCCCTTCACGCTCGCCGACATGTATCACATCTATACCGGCAAAGACACCTCGACACCAGGAGTTCTGAACATTGGCGAAAAGCGTGAGCTTATTCAGTCGCTCAAAGCCGAGGATCTGAAGCGACGCCTGGATGAAGCGAGGACGCTGCTCAAATACCAAGAGAATCGATAACCTGACTTGCACCATTTCTGAAAGAACCCAATGTCGAAAACATCGAATCTCAATCGACGTGAAGTTATCACAGCGACCGCCAAAGCTTCGCTTGCTCTGATCGTGCCCATGGTCATTCCAGCCACAATGATTGGACAAGTAGCCAGCACATCACCCAATGAACAGATTCAGTTGGCAGTGATTGGATTTGGACGACGCTGCAAGTACGTCATGGCGGAGATCTTGAAGCTCAAGGATGTCCGCTGTCGAGTGGTCGCCGATGTCCAGGCATCGCGACGCGATGAGGCGAAGAACTTGGTCGACACGGCCTACGGCAATTCCGAGTGTCAGGTCGTACGTGACTTCCGCGAAGTGTTGGCGAGGAAGGATATCGATGCAGTCTTCATTGCGACCGGAGATCGCTGGCACGCTACGGCATCAATGATGGCAGCCGAGGCGGGCAAAGACGTCTACTGCGAAAAGCCCTGTGGTCTAACGATCGAATATTGTCAGCAGATTGATGAAGTGATACGAAGAACGGGCCGTATTTTTCAGGCTGGAACTCAGCGACGAACCGTGAGTCACTATCAGCAGGCCGTGCAAATCGCCCGCGATGGCAAGCTCGGACGTTTGACAAAATTGGTGGCCTCTGTGTACACGCCCGGACAGGACAACAAGTGGCTACCCACCGAGCCAACGCCCGATCGAAACGTTGTCGATTGGAATATGTGGTTGGGGCCCGCGCCATGGCGTCCATATAACAAGGATTACGTTGCGGGCAATTGGCGAGGGCAATGGGATTTCGACTCAGGTGCCCGGTTGCTGGACTGGGGAGCCCATACTATGGATTTGTGTCAGATGGCCAATCAAGCCGACGATACGATGCCGATTGAGTACACACCAACGCCAAAGGGCATCGACTGTCGCTATGCTAATGGAGTTCTGCTCGAAATTGACTTCCTCAAAGATCCGTTTGGCGAGCGTTCAGGCTGGATTCAATCGAACGGAACTTGCCCGGTTCGTTTTATTGGCGAGAAGGGTTGGGTAGAAACGGGAGACGGAGGCGAAGTTCACCTGGCACTCGACGGTAAGGCAGTCGAGGTCACGAGCGAGGGCAAGCCTGTCCGAGGCGCCGACGTAGTCAATCACCTACGCGATTTCTTTGACTGTGTCAAAACACGTAAGCCGACTGCTGCAAATTCCACAGTCATGCGACGTTCCCATATCGCCTGTCACGCAGCGGCCCTGTCCTGGATTCTGCAGCGGCCGCTAAAGCTTGATCCGACAACTGAGAGTTTTATCGATGATGACGAGGCAAATCGTCTGAAGTCGCGTCCGCAGCGTTTGGACTGGGCGTGAGCGGAGTGCTGCAATTTAAGATATGAGCCACGTGCCAGCATTGATTTATCCCAAGAAGTAAATTCATGTATCAACGACTTTTCGTACTCGCTATTTGGATCTGCTTTGTCAGCGCAGGGTTTGCTGCGGACCGGCCCAATGTTCTGCTGATCATGGCGGACGACTTGCGAGACTATGGCGGAGCGTTTACGAAGGCTGTCGTCAAAACGCCAAACCTCGATCGCCTGCGGAGCCGTGGTACGACGTTTGAACGAGCCTATGTTCAATACCCCGTGTGCAATCCGAGTCGCTGCAGCATGATGACGGGCCTGCGGGCCGAGCAAACCGGCATCGTTGGTAACGACAAACGACTTCGCGAAAACATGCCTGACATCATCACCATGCCGCAACTCTGCAAAGAAGCTGGCTGGCAATCGCACGCCTTTGGAAAGCTGTATCATCTTGGCGGCGGCAGAAATATTGAAGCCAATCGAGCCTGGATGGATACAGGGAAGTCGTGGCACACCGCTGAGGCCTTTCGAGCCACCGCGACTGGTCAGAAGATGCTTGAAAGACGAAATGTTACTGACGGAGCACTCAGTTGGTGCCACTGGGGTGCTGCTGATGGAACCGACGATGATCAGCCCGACGGCCAAATCGCAGCCACGACCGTGGAAAAGATACAAGCACTCGGCGATTCGCCCTGGTTCATCGGCTGCGGATTTATGAAGCCCCACGATCCCTTCATCGCTCCTCAAAAGTATTTTGATTTGTATCCGCTTGAATCGCTAACGAGTTGGCGTGATCCGGCTGACATTGGAGCAGTTCGCGCAGAGGCCGTCGGTTTTGGCGACTATGGAAAAGCGTTCGCCCGGTTAACGGATCAGGAATGGCGAGAACTCTTCCGGGCGTACTGCGCTGGCACCAGTTTCATGGATGCACAGCTTGGCCGTGTTCTCGATGCACTCGACAGAAACAATCTCTGGGACAAGACGTTGGTCATCTTCGTCGGCGATCACGGCTATCACACGGGCGAGCGAAGCTGGTGGAATAAGAACACGCTTTTTGATCGCTCATGTCGAGCTCCGCTGGTCATCGCCGCACCAGGAATGAAGGGTGGTCGGACGAGCCGTTCGATTGTCGAGTTCGTTGATCTTTATCCCACGGTTGCGGATATTTGTGGCTTAACCATTCCTCACGAAGCTCCGGGAGTGAGCTTGCGTCCGGTCTTAAAATCCCCCGAGCATAAGGTCAAAGATGCTGCGTACACGCTTGTCACACGGGGCTCAAAGCTCTACGGACAGAGCATCCGTACAGCTCAATGGCGAATGACGAAATGGAGCGACGATCAGACCGAACTCTACAATCATGACCACGATTCCGAAGAGCTTCACAATGTCGCTGCCGAGTATCCCGAAATTGTCAAAGAACTCTCGTTGAATCTTCAATACCTTGGAAAGCCCAGGTCATGAGACAGATCTTCCTTCTATTCACGGCTTCGAAATCATGAAGACACTTCACACGGCATTGGCGTTTGTGCTTGCATCCGCATC
>JAGQQS010000510.1 GCA_020426105.1 Planctomycetaceae bacterium | reverse complement strand
GGCCTGCACAGAAAAAGCCCGGCAGACCATGTGCTGCCGGGCTCATCAATTTGTCTTTCATCGCAGGCGTCTGAGTTTAAGCCTTACCGAAGATTGTCCTGCCGCTGCTCTTCAATTCGTCACACGCCCGAATCATCCGTTTGGCAACACCCGCTTCGGCAAGTTTGAGCCAGGTACGTGGGTCGTATGATTTCTTGGAACCGATCTCTCCATCGATCATCAGCACTTCGTCATAATGTTTCATCATGAAGTCAACCACTGGTCGAGTGAAGGCGTATTGCGTATCCGTGTCGATGTTCATCTTGATAACGCCGTACTCCAGCGTTTCCTGCAATTGGGCAGCCGGTGTCCCTGAACCACCGTGAAAGACGAGGTCGAACGCGGCCTCTTTGCCGTACTTTGCGGTCACCGCCTTCTGGCCATCCCGGAGAATTTCCGGCTTCAGCTTTACGGCACCGGGTTTGTAGTGACCGTGCACGTTTCCGAATGTCGCAGCGAACATGAATCTTCCCAGTCCATGCAGAGCTTCATGCACGGCCACCATATCTTCGGGTGTTGTGTAGAGTTTGTCGTTGGCCACATCCGAATGATCGATTCCATCCTCTTCCCCGCCCACAACACCAGCTTCGACTTCAAGGATGATTTCGTTGTCAGCGCACAGTTTCAGCAGTTCTTTGCTGGTGGCCATATTCTTGTCGAGCGACAATTCTGACCCGTCAAACATGTGGGAATTAAACAGATTTCCATTGCCGGCCTTGCGGCGGGCGGCAGTGGCGGCAATCAGCGGTTTCAAAAAGGCATCGACCTTTTTGGGCTGACAATGGTCCGTGTGCAGGCCAATCAGAACATCATGCTTTTCAGCAAGGCGATGCGCGGCTTCTGCCAGCACAATCGTCCCAAAGACGGCATCCTTCACGTTGAGGCCGGAAGCGAATTCACCGGCGCCGGTCGAAAACTGAATGATGCCGTCCGATTTGGCATCTGAAAACGCTTTCAGAGCCGCGTTGATCGTGATGATGGATGTGACATTGATGGCAGGATACGCGTAGTTGCCCTGCTGTGCGGCATCGAGCATTTTTGCGTACTGTTGTGGTGTTGCAATCGGCATGGCTACAGAAACCCTTGATTCAGAATTTTTGATCGGGAATTCGATGTTCAGACCCGGGAAAACAGGGGACGATCCAGTCTCCATCGGCAGCGCACTCTCGCTCCTGCCCCTTTTCCCAGCGGGGTTATACCGACTGACGGGGGCGACGCAAGGTCGGTTATAAATTCCAGCACCTGACTCATGCCCGGTGTCAAATCCAGGACAAGTTCGCTTATGGGAAGTCGACTTCTTCGTTACCAATCAATTGGAGCGAACTGCGGTCCTCAATTGGCGGCAATTTTCGAACCTGAAGATCATCCAGATGGATCTCTGTCTGACCGGTTAATGCGAAAGAGACTCGAAATTCGGAGGCTGTCGCGATCGGGCGAACAAGTTCAAATGTCTGCCAATCCTTTGTTAACCTGGGGCGCATCCCGTTTTCCGGGCCCAGTTCTGAGTCGAAAACAAGCACGGGGTGCGGCGAAGTACCACCGCCACTTCTTCCATTCCTCAATTTAACGCGGATCAGCATCACATCACCTGGTTCCGTCGCAATTTTTGGTGTGCTCAAGGCCAGTGGTGTGATCTCCGGTATGGGACCGGGCCGCGTCTGCCAGGCTTTAAGCTGCAGAAATGTATTGCCCTTCGCAGGCTCTGCAACAAGCCCGGCTGTACTGCCGTACGGCGAATCGGAGACAGCGTCGCGTTGCCAGTCGTCTTCTGAAAACATGCGCACGTTTTCAAAATCTCCCGACGGCAGCAGATTCCCGGAAACTCGTGCGATCTGCCGATCGATGTAGTGCATCAGTCTCCAATGATCCGGGAGTGTGCTGAAGGACATGGTGTGAGGTGATTCAGCGGGGGCGCTGAGTTCGGCAACTGCATCATTCCAGCAGGCCTGCTGCACTTGTCTCAGGATTCGCAGGCAGTCGCGGCTGAGCAGAGCAGCTTCATCAAAATCACCACTCGACACTTCGTGCTCTGCCCGAACGAGCGTCTGTCTGGCGGTTGCCATCAATGCATCGGCACCCTGCGGCACGCGATGTTCTTCCCGCAGTGTTTCCAAAACCTGCATGACGCGGACGTACTTCAGGTCCGCGAGTTTCGTTGCTTGCGTCGCCGCACGTTCCGCCATGCTGTAGATGCGATTCCTGAGTTTTGCGATCAGCTCTGTGTCGGATGTGACAACAATCGCCGCACTGCGGTCGAAGTGATCGATCTTTACATGCAGGCCGCCCGCGATCACATTTCGCGGCAGATTGTGAATTCCCGTCGTCGTGACCCGGTACGCTGATGCGGTTTCAGTGGCAGCAACGGTCAGTTCAACGCTGCGTTCATACATGGGGGCAGGAACGATCTGCGAAGTTTCGTCCCACAGGATGGGCAAAATCAACATGGCGCGGTCCGCCGTAATCACCGCAGCATCAGAACCTGACGGCATGTCAAGTGACCCGGCACTGGCCGACATTGTGCCTCCTCCCAAAGCCGACTGGATTCCCGACGGACGCCGACGGCCAGCACCAGATGCATCGGCGGTCAATTTATCAGACGCGGATTTCAAGCTCAGATGCCCGTCGAGACGCCCACGCGCCAAAAGGGACTCCAGCAGTTCAATCTCCAGGCACGCCAGTTCAATGGCAATCGCTGTTTCCTGATCCTGTGGATTCTCCGAACGCAATTTTGCGGTTTTCCAGAACCCAATCCCTTTGCAGCCTGATGAGATCGCCGCATAAACCTGGTGCTGAATTTGCTCGGGTTCGACATAAGGCTGTTTCAGCTGCATCGCGGATCTCCACGCCTGCTGCGTCGACGAAGGCTCTACCTGAATCCAGGTCCACGGGAAAGCGAGCTGCCCGCCGGTAATTCGGCGGCGGAAAAGCAAATTGCGGAGCTCCCCGAAACTATCAGATCGACCGACCACATGCCGCCCAATCCCGATCAGGTCGATCTCCCGCGCAGCTGCTCCCTCAGCTTCCGTCAGATCTGCCAGTTGCAGACGCTGGAATGTCCGGTCACCGCTGCGGACTTCCCGAGACCAGGCCAGCAAGTGCATCAAATCTTCATGCGAAACACGAGTTCCGAGGTACCAGCCGGAAACGCTGGGACACTGCTGCTCCAGTGGCGGCAGCGCCTGCAGCAGTTTTGTGTAATCACCCGGTTCGAATTCCGGATGCGGTGGCGTGGCAAGCACCGCGAATCCCTGTTCAAACAGCTCACGAGCACGCTCCGTCTCTCTGAAGTCCGGCCCCCAGACAGTATTGAGGCCCAGTTGTTTCAGGGTCTCAACTGCTTCTCCATGATCGGGTGCCATGCGCAGAATCGTCGGTTCGTGATTGATCTGAATCGAATCCAGCGAAATATCCAGCGATGTAAAACTGCGATTTGTCAGTGTTGTCGACTTCATTTCCGAAAAAGCATTTTCGGCCATTGAAATCGTGGCCGCATCGGGCGGAATGACCGGGCCGTATGCAATGTCTCCGATCCGAATAAAGTTTTCTCCCGGCAGTGCGTCGAGCAGAACGGCAAGTCCGATGACAATCGCTCCGCTGAAGCGAATGTCTCCCTGATGCAGTTCTGCGCGAAGACTTACCAGCTGTGCATCAATCGCCTGCTTCGTGGCACGGACGATAAGTTTTTTTTCCTTGTCCGCATCTTTCAGCGTCTCGCCGCGAATGATCATCTGCAAAGCCTGACCAGTCCTGGGATCAATCTGTTCCGGCAGAAGTACAATCAAGCCGGGACGTGCCCCGGCTGAAGAGGCAATGACGGTAATCGCGGCTTCGAAGTCGTTGTGCAATCGCGACGGGGCCTGCGGTGATCGGAATACCAGCGATTCCTGAATACCTGCGTTGTCGATGCGAAATGTCTGAGCTGCTGCCTGCTCTCCCGGAATTTCCACACGAGTAATCCGAGTCGCGCTCGTATCTTTCGGCGGTAACCATTCCGAGACTCCATCAGCCGCCTCAGTCGTGGTGGGACTCCATAAACAAAAAATCAAAAACAAATTTCGCAGACAGTGCAGCGAGAGGAATTTGATGACCCGTCGCGCGAGAGTGGTATTTGCGGAGCTGCGCAAGATGGGGGGCGTCGAACAGCGTGCTACCGATCCGAAACTAGTTTTGTAGTTGTAGATTTCCGAGACCATGGACGTGGGGAATATCATCTGATTGCCAGGTGAAATCGGGGATCCTCTGGTGCTGCATTCAGCAACTCGCGTGGAGTATAGCCATAAAAATGATTTTGCTCCGAGGTCAACTTTATTGCTCCCGGCCGCCAAAATACGGTAATTCGGCCTGAGTTGCTTGAGACTGGCATCCAAAATCGGCACAATGCAGCTGCTCTCCTGTTTTCAAAGAATTCATACAGGGGAGCCCACACGCAGAAAAGGGGTCAGGAACCAATAGTGCGCTGCAGCCTTATGGGCGATTTGGCCATAGGTTCCTGCCCCCTTTTCTGAGGCACTACAGAGCCGAATGTGTCCAGGAATTTCCCCACGATGTCCGCTCCTAAACGAATCAACGACCCTGAAGCAAACAGCCTGCCCGTCGAAATGCAGGAATTAGCTCGTTTGGTCGATGCGATTTCGGGGCCGGAGAAGCGAGCCTTGTCCGCCGCGTATGAACGTGTCGCGGAGTCGATCCTGCGAAGAAGACGAATCCTGAATTTGGTTCAGGAAGCCCTTTCGCAGCTGAGGCTGGACGTCAAATACCTCATGTTTGACCTCGAAACGACTCGGCGCGAACGCGACCAGCTCCAATCGCAACTGGAAGAAAACGACCGCGGCTTCTGACATTGTCGAAATTCAAAAAGGGATGAGCCGTAGTGAACGAGGCCACAAGTCCCCGCAGCCGCATGAGCGGTAGTGGACGAGGCTACGAGTCCCCGCAGCTGCAGGGCCAATCGGGACTCGTGGCCTCGTCCACTACATGCGAATCGCCCTTTTTCCGCCGACACCAAAAACGTTCTGCAGGGCACTGTTAACAGTCCACCTACGAAGAATGCCTCAAAATCTTCAGCGTGCAGCTCGTACTGGGGCGATAATTTGCTCGAGCTGCTGATCGAGTTCCGAAGCTCTCGTCTGTGCGTCCTCCAGAGACACGCCCGCCTGCATTCCCGGTCGCTTATGGCCAATCTGACTAAGCCATGAATCCCGCAGCACTGCACCTTTTTGATCGATGAGTTGCGTCATCTCGTCACTGACTGGCAGCCACGGTTCGACTTTCCATGCTTTTGCAATGACTTCGGCAATTGTCTGATGCCCCTGCGTGTTGCAGTGAACTCCGTCCGGGGCCACGGTGAACGTGGGGTCTGTTTCTCTCTGTTTGGACCAGAATGCCAGAATCGGTGTGTGCAGATCGATCACCATTTCCACGCGATCTTTCTGTTCCACAATCCAGGCTGCGTATTGCCGGATCACCTCATCATAGTGCTCATAGACGGCGAACCACGCAAATTTGCCGCTGCTTTCCGGCAGCAGTTTTCCGGCCGCTTTCAGCGCCATGGGATCAAACGGAGGTGGTGTCATCAGAATCAGCTTCGCGCCCGATGCATGCACGACATCAATCAACCGATTAATACCCTCCTGATACTTTTTAAATCGCTCCGGGCTAAATGGATAATAGATTCCGTCATTCATTCCGTAGCAGGCGACAACAACATCCGGTTTCAAAGTCGCCAAGGCCCGATCAAGTCGCTCATGGATATTGGGCCGGGGGAACGGATGGTCGGGTTCTGAGAGTCCTGTACAGGTCTCGCTCGGAAGCCCCAGATTCAGCAATTCAGGCATTGGATCAACAGCATGCAATCGCAGCTGCAGTTCCAGCATGTTGATAAAACCGCCAGCATACGTAATCGAATCACCAAGAAACAGAATGCGTCTCGCTTTGAGCGGAAATACCTCCTCTGCCGCATGAAGGGGATTCAGGAACATGACAGCGATCAGCAGTCCGGAGATCAATTTCATGGCAACAGATCCATTCAATTAAAATGTTTGCAGAAGTGAAGTCGACGAGCGCTCGCTGCAGGCTCAGCACGGGAATGTATTGAGGAAAACCAAAGAATTCAAAGCACATTCGGCGACGTCCGTGATTGAGCGTGGTCGCGGACGATTGTCGATATGGGAGGGCAAGGCGATTGCCGAGCCACTGCACCGCGGAAACGCAAGGCTCAGCAGGAGCTTCGCCCTCCCGGTATTGGCTCCCTGGACGAACTACCAAAATCCGCGACTGCATCCTCCGTGATTCGCACAAGATCGAACGTTGGCCGAAAGTAAATTTCAGCGATACAATCTCCGAAGAAACGAGCAGCTCGATCTGGAACAGAGAATAAAGGCCTGCAGGAAATAGTCTGATGCACCGATCCGCCTATGTTGACCGGGTGATTAACCTCATGGATCCGGAAGGAAATACGCTGCTAAATATGTCATTGGCAGAGGCGGAAGCTGCCGTGGCATCCGGAGATCCTGCAGAGGTGGGCAGAATTCGCGGTCAATTCGCGATCCTGCAGAAGGATGGCAATCTTGTCAGAATGGCAAGGTCCCTGGGTCGGCCTATGCGATATTTTCTGGCCAAACAGACCGCTGGCCCCTGCCTCATTGTCGCGGAACGAATTGACCAGTTACACGAATGGCTGCAACAGGAAGGTCTCGACGATCAATTTCATCCCTCGTATACTCGCATGGTTCCGGCGCATTACGTGGTGGAACTTGCCTTGATTGGATGCCCCGATCCGGCGCCGAAATACCGACGCTATTTTACGCCGACGCGTAATGCGCTGCCAGCTGATCTGGATGTGATCGGGCAGACTTACATGGAAGCCCTGGCCGGGGTCTGCAGCGACTGGCTGGATCGGATCGGCAAGGATGCACCGATCGGAGTCATGTTTTCGGGGGGCATCGACAGCGGCAGTGTCCTGCTGATCCTGTATCACTTGTTGTTGGCCCGAGGGCAATCACCGGCACGACTGAAGGCGTTTACCTTGTCGGTGGATAACGTTGGAGCGGACTATCGACAGGCCGCTGACTTCCTGGCGTCGCTAAATCTCTCGATGCTGCTGGAAGTGATCGATGTTCCAAAGAGTGCGATCCGCTATCAGGATGCGATTCGTGTCGTTGAGGACTATAAGCCCCTGGATATCCAGGCCGCGGCGATGGGATTGGCACTCTGTCGTGGAATTCGGGCTCGATATCCTGACTGGCGTTATCTTGTGGATGGAGACGGAGGCGACGAGAATCTCAAAGATTACCCGATTGAAGAAAACTCGGAGCTCACCATCAACAGCGTCCTGAATAATACGATGCTGTATCAGGAAGGCTGGGGAGTGGAAGCGCTTAAACATTCGCTCGTTTACTCCGGCGGTCAGAGTCGTGGCCACGTGCGGACGTACGCACCCGCCAGAGCATGTGAGTTTGTCGGCTTTAGTCCCTACGCATTGCCGGACGTGATCGCGGTCGCGGAAGCGATCCCGTTTATTGAGCTGACCGCATGGGATCACCGGCGGCTCTATGCGATGAAGGGAGACGTGGTGCGGCGCGGGGTGAAGGCTGTCACGGGGCTCGACATGCCCGTGTTCGAAAAATGCCGATTCCAGCACGGCGTCGTTTCCAGGGATACGTTCGCAGAATTGTTTCCGCCCCATGAAGCAGTATATCGCCGTGAATTCTCGCGACTTTACGCCTGACTTGAAGGGCAACGCCGTTAAGGATTTATCGTCGTGTTTTCGCAACGCTTCTCGAAGTCCCTTCTCCCTCTCAAAGGGATCGTGCAGCTTTGAAGCAGTG
>JAGQQS010000509.1 GCA_020426105.1 Planctomycetaceae bacterium | reverse complement strand
CGGTGGCCATGTCCGTGTCTTTAACAATCGGGTTGTCAACAACAATCACGAAAATTTTGGTCCGAAAGGCACGATGGTCGCAGATGTGCCAGCAGGTACCGGAGTCATGCTGATGGCGACGGACAATGTCGAAATCTTCGACAATGAGATTACCGGAAACCAGACGAGCAATGTCATGATCGTCAGTTTTTTAATTACAGAACGGAAGATCAACGACGCAAAATACGATCCGTTTCCTGAAAACGTTTCGGTGCATCATAACAGGATATCCGCGGGCGGAACGAAGCCTGCCGGGAGTATCAGCGTTCAGCTGGCGCCGCTGACCGGAGGTGTGCTGCCGGACATCCTGTTTGATGGAATACTGAATCCGGAAAAACAAATCGGCGCAGCAACGCCGGATCCTGGAATGCCGCTGCGAATTCGCGATAACGGCGACGCGACCTTTGCCAATGTGAATATCAGCGAACTTTCGACTGAAAACGTGACGTCCGGTAAGTACCGCATCCTGCGGGACCTCAAACCATACGGGGCCGACATCCCGGGAATTGATCCGGTCAGTCTGCGGCCCCACGGCATAGCCTCGGCGGCGGGTAATCCGGCGGTTGCCGTTTATCGCGCCGCGCCTGAGAAACTCTCGGCATGGGGTTTTTACGTGAACGATAACGACCACTGGGTGCCTGCCGAGGGGCTGCTGGAGTACGAATTGAACACACCCTTGTTTTCTGACTATACCCTGAAGCATCGCTTTGTCCGCTTGCCAAAGCACAGCCAGATGACATGGCATGAGTCTGAATCACTGGAGTTTCCGGTGGGAACCATCATAGGAAAGACTTTCGCCTATCCCGATGCGACTGACGATCGAACTCCGAATGAACGTTATATGGAGACGCGCATCGAACTTAGGGAAGCATCGGGCTGGTACGGATACTCTTACATCTGGGATGCAGATCAATCGGACGCGACTTTGAGTCTGGGAGGTGGTGCGGTTGACGTGTCGTGGAAGGACAGTCACGGGAATATCCATCAGAATGACTACCAGATTCCCAATGCGAACCAGTGCCTGAGTTGCCACAGCAATGACGGCAGGTACGTTCCTCTTGGAACAACCGCCAGAAACCTGAACCGCGAGGGAATTGATCCAAGCCGATCAAATCAGCTTACCTTGTGGACCGAAACCGGCGTTCTGAAAGGATGTCCGTCACCGAGTACTCAGCCTAAACTGGCAGCGTTTGATGATCCTGACAGCGGATCACTGGACGAGCGGGCGCGTGCCTGGCTGGAAGTCAATTGTGCTCATTGCCATCAACCGGCAGGCTCCGCCAGGACATCCGGTCTTGATCTCAGAACGGTGCAGACGGACCCTGCGAAATTTGGTGTCTTCAAATCACCTGTTGCCGCGGGCAGTGGTACCGGCGGCAGACGATACGACATTATTCCCGGGAAGCCCGACGAATCTATTCTGATGTATCGGCTGGAAACTGAAAGTCCGGGTGCGCGAATGCCAAATCTGGCACGCAATCTGGTTCATGAAGAATCGAATCAGCTGATTCGCGCATGGATCAGTGCCATGCCGAATGAAGGGCACGCAGCTTCGAAGTAATTCCAATCAGCGTGTTATGTACTTTCGGTGGGATGCAGGCTCAGTTCGGAATAAAATTTCGTAGGAACGTGTGACTCTGTCGCAGTGACTTCAGGCGTTCGTCGAAGCTTCCTTCGTAAGCCCGGTCTTCGACTTCGACGCAGACAGGGCCCCGATAACCACAGTCAGTCAGCGTCGAAAAGAATTGGCCCCAGTTCACGTCACCCATGCCAGGTAACTTGGGTGTGTGGTACTTTGACGGGTGAGCCATGATGCCGACCTGATCGAGTCGATGACGATTGATCCTGACATCCTTGGCGTGAATATGGAACAGCTTCTCACTGAAATCACGCATCGGTGCGAGATAATCCATATGCTGCCAGATCATATGGGATGGATCGTAATTCAGGCCAAAGCAATCAGAATGAATGTCTGAAAACATCCGAGTCCAGATTTCCGGGGTTGTGGCCAGATTCTTTCCACCAGGCCATTCGTCAGCACTGAACAGCATCGGACAGTTTTCGATGCCGATTCGCACGCCTCGATCTTCTGCAAGGTCAATCAGTGGCTTCCAGGTGCTCAGAAAACGCGGCCAGTTATCATCGACAGAAAGTGTCCAGTCCCGACCAACAAATGTATTCACATGAGCCAGGCCCAGCCGATACGCCGCTTCGATCACCACGTGCAGATGCGCGACCGCGGCGTTCGCCTCTTCCGATTTCGGACTCAGCGGGTTGGGATAATAGCCCAGGGCGCTGATCTGCACGCCCGTGGCGTCAATCGTTTTGCGAATGTCGGCGACGAGATGTTCCGTCAACTGAGCCACATTGATGTGGCTGACTCCTGCGTAACGACGCTCCGCTTTGCCCGCTGGCCAGCAGCAAACTTCGACGCAGTCGTAACCAATGTCGGATGCGATTTCGAACATTCGGTCGAATGTTTGTTCAGGCAGAATAGCACTCACAAAACCAAGTTGCATGGCAATCTCTTGCTGGGGGGGGTAGAGGTAAAGAAAAATAAACGCTGACAGGAATCACAAGTCCTGAGACTCCTGGAAAAGTTGCTGAGCAGTGAGGCGACTGGCTGCGTCAGGGGGCAGCAACGCCTGGATCCTGCGGGTAGAGAATCAATCGATCATGACAAAGGAGAATCAGGTCCATTCGCCCGTCTGATGTCACATCGGCAACGATACCTTCCCGCGGTTCCGTACCGTGATCTTCATCGGCGGATACTAACCGCTTTTCTTCAAAGACGCGAAAGTGTGTGGCCTCCTGCAGTCCCTGCTCTGCATCAAATTTCAGAATTTCGATCCCGTCAATGCTGGTGTCAATGACGGACAGGTCCACGTGCCCGTCATTGTTGATATCTCCCACGACAACATCGGCCGGATACGATGTCTCACGGTCCGATTCGAATGTCGCCAGTTCTTCCAGTTCGGAATCGGACCGGCCTGAATACAGCACCGAAAAATGCTGTGCGCCTACCAGCATTAGGTCATCCCGCCCATCACCATTCAGGTCGGCAACCAGAGTTGAACTAAACTGCATCGCGCCCAGATCGACTTCCTTCCATGGTCGGTAAACGCCTTCGGTTTTTTTCAGGATCCTGAGCTTGCGGACGCCGGTGTCAACTAACGCAATTTCGTCACCGGGCTCCTGATCCAGATCAAGCAGCGCCACTCCTTCGAGGCTGGCCGTTGTTTCGCCCGCGTTGAACTGATCTTCGACTTTCCATCCCCCCTCGCTGAATGACAGGGACCGGGCGAATGAGTCGCGTGCGACGAGCAGTCGGTCACCGCTGACAAACGTGCGGCCCGCTGCAGATACTCCCAGATCCAGTCGGGACTTCTCCTGAACGGCCTGCAGGGAGCCATCTTCATTCTGGAGCAGTATCTGCACGCCGGATTTTGACGTACCGGTGGGCACAGAAAGCAGATCAATCCGTCCGTCGCTGTTCACATCCATTCGCACCAGCCTGACCCCTCGGCTGCCAACCGCTCCCGTGAGTTCAATTTTGGGCTCATCTTTTATGGCTTGCCAATCGCCGTTTTCATTGCGAACCAGTCGCTGAAACGAAAGCTTCATATTCGATCCTGTCCCGGTCGTCAGAGCGACAACAATTTGCACCCGCTGGCCGGATTGAAGAACATCGACTGCCGCCAGTTCACTCCCCTCGGGCTTTTTCAGGATTGTCTCCGGGAATGTGATCCGACCGCCTTCGAAGTGACAGGTGGCAACAACGCCTTCCTTGCCGCTGAGCAACACCATATCAAGCACATTGTCTGCATCCAGATCGGCCGTCGCGACGTCGGTGACACCCAGCAGGCCGGGGAAGACCTCTGCCATCCCCAGCCCGTCAATCCCGTTTTGACGGTACAACAGTAGTTGCGCCTGTTCAGCATCAGTCACAACGACATCCGTCAGCTTATCTCCGTCCACATCGCCGATGGCGACACCTCGGTCCCGAACAGCGCCGGATGGACCAATTCCGTATTGCAGCAGCCGCGCTGGCAGATGGCCGTCACCTGATGCCGCGGGCTGCAGCGATGAGACCTGAATACGTCCGGTTCGTGAATCCACCGTTACAACTTCGTGTCCGGGTTTGTCATCGATTTTCGCGAGTGTGACGGATCTTGGCTGTTGCAGGCTGAATCTCATCTCCGGGCCAAGGCGATTGTCCGTTGTTTGTAGTCGAGCACACAGACCGCGAGTGGAACCTTCATTCGCGAGATAACAAATATCACTGCGTCCATCACCGTTCAGATCGGCAATCTGCACCATCGAGAGCTGCGGCGACGTGTTGATCAAAGCCTGCGGAGTTCGCATTTCACCTGCGTCATTCTGCTGGACGACGTACGTAACGTCCTTTCCCAGTACGACAATGTCGTCCCGACCATCTGAGTTCAGATCACCCGCCGCAATCATCCAGGCTACGGGCTCGATTCCCGGAAGACGTGTCGTCCATTTCTCGGACCATTCCAACTCGCCTGGCGCTGGTTGATAGCGGATGATGAGTTGATCGGGCGCCCCGATACAGGCCACGTCCAGTCGTCCATCGCCGTTGAAATCTCCTGCGCTGAGTCCGGCCAGAGTCTTATCGACTGAGATGGCCCGAATGTCAAATCGCCAGTCCGACGCCAGGTCGTTCACTTTGCCACGGGACTTAGCATCGACCTGTTCCGCCGTACTTCGTTGAGCGAGCAACCTCAGACAGCTGGCTCGATTGTCGACCAGCAGGATGTCAGTGAGTCCATCGCCGTTGAAGTCGCCAGCCTGCAGATTGAAGGCCCGCGGCTCGACTTTGAACAGTTCAATGCCGGAGAAACCATAAAACTGGGCGATTTCATTGGACTTTTCGGCACGATCTTCTGCGGTCGCTGGCGCTGACTGAGTGAAATATGATGCTATCGTCACCGCGACAACAAACATCAGATACAGGAACCGCATTGAATAACTCCCCAAACGCAGACAAATTTCCGGGCCGGGCGCTAACGCATCCTTCAGCATTCACCGCGGCTCCCGCGTCGCATTCTCAAAGCCGGAAGCCATCGTTGCAAGTCTAACCGCGTTTCCGCCAATCGATCCCCGACATTTGCGACAGGGCAAGCAGCAGAGCATGCGTTCCATTCCTGCCGAAACCCTGCGCCTGAACTGCCAGGTAGAGTTGCTGCGCCAGAGCCAGCCCGGGCATCGACAGCCCCATGCGCCGGGATTCTTCCAGAGCGATTCCCATGTCTTTGATAAAGTGCTCCACAAAGAATCCCGGATCAAAATTATTGTCGATGACCCGCGGAGCGAGATTCGAAAGCGACCAGCTGCCCGCTGCGCCGCTCGAGACGGACTTCAACACCGTCGGCAAATCCAGTCCGGACCGATAACCGTAAAGCAATGCTTCGCAGACGCCGATCATTCCCGTTGCGATCAGAATCTGATTCACCATTTTCGTATGCTGGCCGGCGCCCGCTTCACCCTGATGCACGATAGTTTTCCCCATGGCTTCCCACAACGGCTGTAAAGCAGTGACGACTTCCTTGTCGCCGCCAATCATGATCGACAACGCGGCGTTTCGCGCTCCGATGTCTCCTCCGGACACCGGAGCATCGACACTATACACGCCTTTAGCTTTCGCCGCTTCGTGAACTTCAACTGCCAGAGATGGCTGACTGGTCGTCATATCGACCAGCACGGTCCCTGCTGCTGCGCCGCTCAGAGCTCCATCGTCGCCAAGCAACACCTCGCGAACATCGGAAGGAAACCCGACGATCGAAAAAACGACATCGGAATTCTGAGCGACCTCTTTCGGTGAGCCAGCCCATGTCGCTCCTTTGGCCAACAACGCCTCGGATTTCTGCTTCGTCCGCGAATAGACCGTCGCGGCATATCCAGCGTTCATCAGATGTCCGCACATACTGGACCCCATCACACCTGTCCCGATCCAGCCAATCCGAGTCTTCCCGGCTACGATCTGCGGCACTGCCATAATCAAGTTTCCCGATTTGAAGTGATAAAAGTAAGTGAAATCCAGAGTGAAACCAGCAACACCAGAGCTCCACCTTTTGAAGTTGCGGGTTCGCATTTTCGCTCAGTATATACTAACCAAACGCTTCAGCGAAGGACTGACCGGAGATCTGTTTTTCCTCGCAGCCAATTTTGGAAGTTGTGCATTTCGTCAGAGCTGGAGGCCAACGGAGTGAAGTATTTTTCCAAAGTATTCGGTGGTTCCACAAACGTAGGTTGGTGGCCGTGCTGGAAAAGAGCATAGCCATGCTGGAAACTGAACTACGTGAAAAGAATCAGCAGATCGCTCAGTTTCAGGAGCGTCAGCGTGAGTTCAATGTGCTGCTTCGCAGCGTGAATGAACAGCTCGCTTTAGCGGCTGCTCCGAAAAGCTCGTCAACACACCGCTCATCTTTCACGACAAAGAAGCCGCCCGAGACATCGCCGATCTTTACAAAGACCTGATTGTCGATGTCGCTCAAATGTCACCCGAAGCCGCTCAGTACGTCCGCAAGCGTCCATGGATGACACCCGAATTGATGCAGAAATGGGGCGTCGGCTGGA
>JAGQQS010000508.1 GCA_020426105.1 Planctomycetaceae bacterium | reverse complement strand
ATTCTGGCATTTCTTGACTTTATTCGCGTTCATTCGCGTCCATTCGCGGTTCAGAACGGATTCCTGTCGACGCTCTGAAAGCTGTTAACGCTTCGTTTTGTAGTCAGTTCACCTTCACTCAATAGGTTCAAGGGTTGAACCCACCCGAGCCGGAAGTCCAGCTCCAGGATCAATGGCAGGCAATTGCCCCATTGCTTGATCGAGAACTGAACTCACTTCCCGAAAAATATCGCGTTCCTGTTGTACTGTGCGATCTGGAAGGCAAAAGCTGCAAGGAAGTCGCCAGTGATCTCGGCTGCCCGGAAGGCACGATTTCAAGCCGACTGACACGAGCGCGAGTTCTTTTGGCGAACCGACTGCGTCGTCAGGGTGTTGTATTGTCGGTGGGATCGCTGGTGGTCATGTAGGCGAACAACGCAGCGTCTGCAGCAGTGCCAAGCGCGCTCATGCTGCCAGTCCTCCAGGCTGCTCAACTTTCCGTATTACAGCCGTCGGTTGCGAGCGGAGCGATTTCGGGCAACGTCGTTAAAATCACAGACGGTGTTGTGAAGTCGCTGCTTTATTCAACGGTCAAGCAAATTGCGATCGGTCTGGGTTTGTTGGCATGTGCAAGCCTCGGAGCGATTGGAATGTTGCAGCCCGTCGAATCGGAATCTGTCGAATCGGCATCTGCTTTTGGATCAACATCGCAGACATATAGCGATGTTTCGTGGCGATTGGTGTCCAAGGATGAAGCTGTGGCATTGCTGAATGCGGCAGCGGCAAAATCTCAGAAGAACTTTGAACGCATTAAGACGTGGCGTGGAGTCTTTGAAATGCAGTTGGAGCAATACTTCAGCCAAGACACATGCGTGCAACTCTGGGGCAATAAGCTGCCATCGACAGTCAAGAGTGGTCTCACAGAACAGTTTCTTGGTGACCTCACATTTGCGTTTGATCTTGCAGGCGATAGCAGGCTGTACCGGGAATGGGATGTTTCAAGTCTTACAGTGTTGACACTTCCTGCGCTAGACCAAGTGACAATACCGGATTTGTCGCCGGTTAGCCGACGTACATACTGGACCTCGGACGAATTCGTTGAATTTTGCTACAAGGAGGAACCCAGTACTTTGTCATACGTGGCGTCGAATCCTCACGCTAAAAACAAGAAAAATGCCAGGAGGCTGCCTTCCCACGAAGGGAGAGGTAGTCCAACTTCAGACCTTATCGGCCCAACGGAGCTTTATTGGATGGCCTCGCCTCAAAGTAGCTGGGAAGAGCTGCGAATGTATGCAAAGGCCGTTCAGTCACCCGATTCATTCGGTATTCAACCAGGTCGCGAGGTCTCTGTGTCTCGCGGCAACCGTGACGGTACGGACCTCATCAGAGTCGCCACTCCGATTGGTGAAGATCAGTGCGAGATAGTCCTGGCAGGCGATGACTATTCCTTGCCGCTGCGGCAACGTGTGACTGATATGCAATCTGGAAAAGAGGCATCAGCAAAGTCCTGGGAATGGGTCCGAATTGATGGGACTTGGGTTCCTCAATCGCTCGATATCTTTAACAAACAGGATGATGTTCTACTTTGGCGGACGCATCTGACAGCTCGCAATCAAGAACTGAACGCAACGCTCGGACCAGAGACGTTTACGTTCACGGGTCTGGGTTTGGAAAAGGGGGATCTTCTGGTAGACGAACGTGCCGAAAGCGTCTTTATTGTCGGGGAAGGTGGCAATCCTACACTGCTGAGCAGGTTTAATGAGACTTATGATCCGATTAGGGATGCACTTGTTTCAGTCGCTGCCACTGCGACGTCTCGTGATTTTGCGCGGTTTTTCATCCTTGGAAACATGATCATCCTGGGCATCATATTGCTCGTAGTGGTCACCAAACGCATGCGATCGTGATGAGCAGGCCCTGCAAGACCAAGTCTCGAAATAGCGTCCTGCGAAATGCCCGAAGCGTTGCCAGGAGATGGCTGAAATAGCAGGAAATTGCCAGAAGCTTAAGATTGCTGAATAAAATCGTCTATGTCACGGCTCTGTCGGGGCAGTAGGGGTTGGGCTCCCCAGTAAACGGTAAGAGGCATCATTCTGTTTTTCCGGTGATCGCGGTCCAATGCCCACGCGGTCAAGCGAAATATGGTTTGCAGAGTCGGTTAATCTCATACGAGGGATTTTTATGAAGAACTGCCGAAAGCCACGCACAGGATTTACCATCATCGAATTGCTGGTGTCCATCGGCACGATCGCGATCCTGATTTCCCTGTTGCTGCCTGCCGTCCAGAATTCACGCGAGGCCGCTCGCCGATTGACCTGCAGCAATAATCTGCGGCAAATCGGCATGGCGCTCTCTAACTACCACAGCCAGTTTCAGATTCTGCCGCCGTTTTCCATCTGGAACGGTCCACCGGGCGAACCGCTGGGCGGCGGAGTGCTTCCGGTGGGCCTTGTGGATCGCGTGGCCCAGGGAATTTCACCGGCAACCGAGCCCGATCGATTGTGTGCGAACTGGCTGATGTTGCTGTTGCCCCAATTGGACCAGACAAACGTCTATCAGCAGTTCAACATGGACCGTTCAACGGCGGATCTCGTGAATGCGGCGGGACGCATCGCCGAAATTTCGTCACTGAAATGTCCCAGTGACAACTTCAACGGCAGCAACAATCCATACCAGCGAGGTATGCAGTCGGGAGTTGATGGAATCACTTACGCACGCGGCAATTATGCCATGAACATGGGTACGAACAGCGCCTGCTACAACGTCGCTCGACCGGGGTTTCCGACGACGTGCGAGGACGGATTTACGGTAAACGGTACGGATCTGACTACGGACAATACGACGATGAGTGGCATTGGTGTCGGTGGAGTCAACGTCGCATTCCGGTTTGCCGACATGCCGACAGGACTTTCCAATCTGGTCTGTGTGGAAGAAATCCGGGCAGGTGTTCATCCGCTGGATCCACGGGGTTCGTGGGCGTTGGGCTATCCAGCGGCCAGTGGAACGCTGCGACACGGCGTCGTGAGTGACGACGAAGACGACGCTGGCCCCTATAATCAGGCACAGGCGGCTGACGATCTGCAGGGATGCCTGCAACTGAGGCAGGCTGTTGGTCTGGATCAGTTGGCTCGTCTGCGAATGCCGTGCTTTGGAAGTTCGCATCCGTTATTCGGTGTCAACTATCAGGCGACCGCTCGAAGTCTGCACCCCGCTGGAGTCGAAGTGCTGATGGTGGACGGCAGTGTTCATTTCGTGAGTGACAATGTGAATCCCGATGTCTGGTATCGGCTCCACAATCGCCGGAACACGGACCCCTTCCGTTTACCATTTTGAAGGAAGAGTCT
>JAGQQS010000507.1 GCA_020426105.1 Planctomycetaceae bacterium | reverse complement strand
AGACTGCGTTCCAGATCCCATCGCAGCAGGTGTGCCCATGGATGGGTGAGCAATGAGCCGAGCCATTCGTTTGTGAACGTTTGAAAGAAGAAAACTTCTCCGTTCGGTGTAGGCTGTGCAGCGGAGCAGTATTTTGGATCGCCGTCTAACTGACGCACCAGTGCGTCCATGGGATTGGACCCGTCGAGCAGGACGATGCGTCTGACCAGGGAAGGACAGGGCATGCGGTTTACGTTCGGAACAAATTCCTCCGGCAGTGCGCGGCAAAGGTAATTCCCCAAAGCCTCATGATCTGCCTGGTCTGCAGCCGTTCGTGCCGCGGCGGGAAAGAAATCCATCTCCTTTCTCAGCCGCGCAGCCCGGACGCGATCCAGTGTCGCGGCATATTCCGGAGGAATGCTGACAAGGACGCCGGAGCCAGTTTTCCATGTCAGAACCTGCAGCGGTTCAGGATTCAACACGTACTGTTCCGGACAGCTCGCGTCAAAAACAGGGTGAAAGAAAGTGATTTCTTCGGATGTCGCGTGAGAAAGCGAATCGAATGAGTCCACGGTGCATGACCTTCCAGAAGCCATTATTGCAGAACCGGGTTCGTGAGAATCTGAATGCGGTGTGCAATATCCTGCCGCAGTCCGTCGATACCAGCATCGGTCTTGAGCGTGTCCGGAAGCTGATCCAGGGCAGACAAGGCACTCTTGAGAGAGGCCGTCGCATCCGTTCGCCCCTGTTCGGTCGTCAGATCGAAGCGCGCCAGACTGTCTCGACAGGACTCTGCAAAGCCCATACGCAGCCAGGGCAAGCGTTGGACGATAACTCGATTTTCGGAGTACTGCGCGACAGTTTCTTCCCAGACTGGAAGTGCCTCGGCGAAGATCGAATGCACGGTGGCATCAACCATTTGTTCATTGACGATCGTTCGCGTGGCGTAGAGACGCTTTAGCCGTTCTTCCAGAAGGCGACCACGGAGTTCAAGGTGAGAAGAGTACAGACGATCGAACTCCACGCGTTTTTCGTCCTGCATACTTCCGCGCGTCCGGGCAATTGGTCGCAGGAGATCCTGAACTCGGTTGGACTCATTGATCGCGTTGTCCAGAGGGTGTCCAAAAAGGTCGTCAATCGATCCCCCCAAAAGATTAGAATGAGGTATAACCTCACTGGCATGCTTTTGCGTCTCCGACAACAGTGCCATTCCCAGAATCATTTGTGCGTCATTGCGTGCCTCCTGAATATACAAAACGTCCGGCATGCGCTCGCAGAGACTTTTCATTAGGTCGAAACTTTCCTGGGCCGCATCGATGCCGTCTTCGTCGAGCGAGACCTTGATAAAACCGTTGAGGCCTCGAATATTCGCGAGCAGCAATTGGGCTCGATCGTCTGACGAGGTTGGCGACAGCAAACGCCGAACAGATTTCTCAGCCACTTCAAGCCGATCAATTGCGGTTCTAAGATGTGCCTGCGCTGCCTCGTCAAGTTCTTTATCCTGGATTTTTTCGTTCGCCGGGAATACCTGCCTGAAGCTGAGCCGAGCGTATTGGGTCCATGCGAGTGCGTCGATAAACGCCAGTTCGAGATCAGTCTCAACTTGCTGCTTCAGCCCAGCGAGGACATCAAACTGCGCTTTCAGGATCTGCTCCGCATCGCTGATGCGTCCCATTTCCCCGTACGCTGCAGCTAAAAGTGACCGGGTCCTGATCAAGTCGCGATGCGACTCGATGTCGTCCGGATCCTCGGAGAGCATTTTCTCGTATGCACTGGCTGCCAGCTCCAAGCCGCTGATCACACTCGGGTCAACATTCGGAGGGAAGAAAATCAGAGTCGCGTTTTTCGCAGCCGGATCACCAATTGCAAACGAGGCAAGTTCTCGACTGGTTTCGCGGGACATTTTTGCATAGCGCTGAGTCCGCTCCAGGTTTCGCTTCAATTCGGCGGCGTGTCGAGTTGACTGAAATGCGATCAAGCCGGCAGCGCAGACAGAAATGCACAGAAACACAGCGCCTCCGACTGCCATACCCTGATGTTTTCGGACCCAGCGAGCCGCACGTACCGACCAGGGATCTTGACAGCAGCTTACAGGTTCACCTGCCAGCCAGCGTTCCAGATCTGCGGCCAGTTCCTTTACGGTTCCATAGCGATCGCGGGGCTCACGAGCCATCGCCTTCCGACAAACAGCATCGAGCGGTGCCGGCACTTTGGATCGAACGGCCCTGGGTGCAGGAAATGTTCCGTCCTGCACTTGCTGAAGAACTTCCAGGATTCCCTTGTTCCCGGATTCGAAAGGAGCCTGGCCCGTGATGAGTACAAACAGTGTTGCCCCCAGACTGTAAATATCGCTGGCTTTTCCCACATGAGCCCAGTCGCTGCGAGCTTGCTCCGGGCTCATGAAATACGGAGATCCTTTGACAATTCCATCCACGGTCATCGTCGCGGGATCAGAATACTCGGCGGTCAGCCTTTGCGAGGCTTCGTCTTCGGCAGAATGCTCGAGACTGGTCCATTTAGCGAGTCCCCAGTCCATGAGCAGCGATTCACCGTACGGGCCGAACATGATGTTTGCCGGCTTGATGTCCCGATGAATAACGCCACGGTCATGTGCATACGCGACTGTTTGACAGATTGAGATAAATCGCTGAAGCAACCGACGAACGTCGACCATCCATTCCGCTGAATTCCAGATTTGTTCAGCTGGACGCGAGAATAACTCGTCAGCGGCTGCGGCCAGAGTCATTCCCCTGATCTTGCGCATGGCATAGTACGGCGAACTTTCCGGTTTCCCTTCTCCCATGCCATACACGGGAACAACGCCGGGATGTTCGAGTTGCGCTGCGAGGCGTGCCTCCAGCAGAAAACGCCGTTGACCCGCTTCATCTGCAGACCACGCCTTCATGCACTTTACGGCGACCGATCTCCCAAGTTCATCATCGGCAGCTTCAAAGACACGTCCGAGCCCTCCTTCTCCCAGGGGACGATCCAGATTGACCAGGCGGAATCGGCCTCTGTTGATCGCAGCATGATCGGGTCTGGTGAATTCATCTGTGTTTTCCCGCGACGCGCTCAGGACGGAATCCACGAATTGCAGTTCCTGCAGACAGCGGCGAAATCCGGGAAGCAGCTCGGGACATTCCCCGCAGATCTCTTCCGCATTTGGTTCAATCCCTCGTTCAACCAGCTCATCCCAGCGGTCCAACAGGACATCCAGCTGCAGCTGCTCATCTGATTCGGCGGCCATAGGGGCCTGAGGCCTATCGGCGCGACGACTTTTTCCAATGTCCTCGCGAAACGTGGGATTCCGGTCAACTGGAAATGCTGGACCGGGGATTTCGCCAAATCATCGCATGGCGCGGCCTGAGCCATGTCGCCCCGCTGGAAGGGCTTGGCCTTGAAGATCTGTATCTCCTGATGGAGGTCACTCATTTTCAGTTGCAGAACATGTCGTGCGACGAATCCCTGGAAATGTTGCGACTCGCAACGATCCGACTGCGGCATCGAATGGACGGCAGAACCTTTCCACTGATCTACCGCTTTCACTGTGAGCCCGGTTTTCCTCCAACAGCGTCAGGCGCGATCGCAGAAACATTCGGCTACACACCGGACAATCCCATCCTGTGCGATGATCCGATGGGAGAAATCGAGTTTATCAACTCGCTCCGGTGTCCCAATGGGCATCCCTTTCGTGGCTTTCGCATCGGATCAATGGACGGCCACTGCACTTGTCCGAATACCCATTGTCCTCCATTGAGCACGGAGACTGAATTGTGCCCTCCGTGCATTGTCGACCGCTATGAACTGCGATGTCTGGGAGGTGAGCACACGTGCGAATTATTCTTCGATATGTACCATCCTGGCAGCGCCTCACAATCGACTCCCTCCGGTCTGATCCGTGTCAGTGATGACTGATGCATGAGTGTTCCCGGAATTCTTAGTTCAGGTTTCGTTAATGCCCCGGCGCCGCTTCCGGCGTCGCTTGACCCACATCGGAACCACCAATTGCACTTTTTCGGATTTACGCTGCAGCGGAATCAGACTCAGGGCGTTTTCATGCCGTACGACAACCTGGACGATGTACTCAGCTTTCTGCAGGCCGGAATTATCGGAGAGCGACTGGCGGCCAGCCTGATGATTCCGGCCGACGATTCGCCCGAAGCCAACGACGCGCTTGGGGACCTGGCAAATGTCATGCTGACCGACGCGTCAATGCAGCGACTGGTCGCGAGGGGAGCTCGTGGAGGAATTGCCCCGTTCATTGCCCAGGATCTTAAAGTCACCAGAACTCGCTGCTGCTGGATGTGCAGTCAGTCGGATCGCCGGAATTCGCTGGTCGACTCGTCAGCTTTGCCAGACATTATGCGTTCGCGCTGCTGTCCAGAGCGGCCGATCCCGCATAAAGCAAAACCCGTGATGCAGGCATTTCCTTTTAGAAATCCGTGTCGAGCGTTTTTTGTGCCCCCATCGATAATCTGC
>JAGQQS010000506.1 GCA_020426105.1 Planctomycetaceae bacterium | reverse complement strand
CCTACCGAAATCCGCGACTGCTCCCCTGCCCTACTCTGCATTTTGCGACACTCGCTTCCTGCCTTGAAATGCAATAGATTCCGGTGTGCTGCGGGCCATGTTCGAGCAGCGGAACGTGTCGTTCGTCGATGCCAGTCTAAGATCCGCGTTTCGCGTGTATCACCGATTGCCCAGTCGCAGCGGTCTTACGCACGGCGTTCTATGAAACCCTTGAAAACAGAGAGACCATTCATGCCATCAAATCTTCGCCATTCGAGTCATGTGTTCTCGCGTCGCGCGTCTTTGCTGGCGATGAGCGGCATCGCGTCGGCACTGACAGGAACGTTAGCCGGAGCGGCGACGGACAGCACGACAACCATCAATTGGGATAGGATTGCACAGGAGTTCCTGATGGACAGGAGTCTGCTGTATCTAAATACGGGCACCCTGGGGGCAACGCCGAAATCGGTGGTGGAAGCGCGTTGTGCGCTTGGTCAGCGTCTCGAGTCGAATCCAGCCGGTGAAGGATTCGGATCGATCCTCCTGGAAGCGGAAGCCGTCATTCCAAAGATTGCAGACCTGATCGGCTGCAGCGCGAAGGAAGCCACAGTCACGCGCAATACGACGGAAGGCATGAACTTCATTGCCGAAGGAATCAATCTGCAGGCGGGACAACGTGTTTTAGTAAGTAACCATGAACATCCAGGCGGATTAAGAGCCTTTCAGTTTCTGAAGAAGACGCGCGGCGTGGAAATCGATGTGGCGGAGATTCATTCACCACCGCAGAGCGAAGACGAAGTCGTCGATTCCTTCCGAAAGGCGATTCAGCCGAAGACACGCGTGATCATGTGCAGCTATGTTCATTTCAGTAACGGCCTTAGAACACCGATCGCGCGTTTGTCTGAACTGGCTCATCAGCACGGGTGTCTGATGGTCGTTGATGGCGCCCAGGCGTCCGGTGGTGTAGCGGTCAATGTGAAGGAACTGGGGTGTGATGCGTATGCATCCAGCGGACACAAGTTTCTGCTGGGGCCAAAGGGAACCGGAATTCTGTATATCAATGAGCAGGCGCGGGATCAGATTACACCGATGCAGCTTGATGACGGTTTGGGTTTTTATACGGCGATTCGAGGCACGGGCAGCATGCCGGAGGTAATCGGACTGGGCGCTGTGCTTGACTGGACCCGGCAAATCGGACGCAGTGCGGTATTTGACCGCCTGATGAGTTTACGAAATATGCTGTACGCCGTCCTCGAAAAGACTCCTCACATTGTCCCCAAAAGTCCACCCCCGGGAAGTTCCATGGCGTCGCAGTTGGTCTGCTTCAGTGTGGATGATCGTGGCCGGCATGAGAAGCTGAAAGCACAGTTTACTCAGAACAAGGTTCTGGTACGCGGCGTCAATATCGATGGAGTCGATTTCCGACTGAGCGTGCATCTTTATAATACGGAAGCAGACATTGCGCGGTTCGAAGAGATTCTTCTCAAGGGTGTCACGTGAGTGCGTGTGGCATTCACTTTGTGAACCCTTGATCCGGACGAGAATGGTCCGCGGATTTCCTTTGGCAGGAGACATATCGTGAGTGGAAAAATCGCCAAATCACAAGTTCCTGTTCGGTCTTCGCAAACGTTGCCACAGGATGTCCGGATAGCGATCGCTCAGCTAAAGGAGCAGTTGCGTGCTGGTCACCTGCCTCGCATCTTCAACAACAATAATCTGCCGCTCGAAGGGATTGGAAGTCCATTGCCGCGATTGGATGACGGGTGTGTCTATCGCGAGTTTCAGGTGGGAGTCGCTCATCCGGGTGATCCCAGGCCAACGGGCAAAAGACGTCTTGTTGCAGAGATCGTCGAGAAACCGTGCCAGATTCGCGCGTTGTATTTTTCTGACGAACATTATCTACGCGGCACATTCGTGAGAATTGATTGAGCATTCTGTGACGTCGCTTTGTTTGCAGAAAGCAACGATCAGGCACACAGGTGGCCCCGAGATGCCCTGCTCTTTCCGACAAATCTCAGGGTTTCGTGGCCAACTCCGCTCCCAGCACTTTCTCCAGAAGTTGCTTTGTGGCGAGGCAGCCTTCGGTCTCAGAGAGCGGTTTCTCAGGTGTGCGTTCGGCTTTCGGTCCGCCTGCATGTCCAGGGCCTTCATATTCGACTTCAATCCAGCCGCGATAGCCCGAATCGGCGACCTGCTTCAGCAGTCTGGCGTAGTCCGAATAGCATTCGTCGCCGTTAACATCGAAATCCAGTGACTTGGCACACACGCATTTGGCAAACGGCAACATCGCGGCGACACCGGCATAGCGATCGTGATATTCACCGGTCGCACGGTTCTTCTGAAAATTACCAAAGTCCGGCAGCGTGCCGCAGTGAGAATCATCAACCAGCTTCGCAACCCAAGCCAGCCGATAGCGAGGTTCCGGAACCGCTGCCGCCTGAACAGAACTCGGAAATGCGGCTGCTGCGAGTGCAGCGGCAGAGTTTTGAAGAAAGTGGCGGCGGTGCATGCGGGAGAATTCTGGTGGATGTGGGAATTGGTCTTTATTGTGCCGCAGATCTTATCAGAAAAGTTCCTGATTGAACCAACGAAAGTGGTTTCCAAAGTGGGGGCACAATTTGGAATCAGATTTTTATGTGCTGCTACATGGTTCGTCTTCATTCTGTTGTCATTGGAGTGTCAAAGTGCTGCTGCTTTTTCGGATGGAATACATAAGCTAGAATCCCGTCGGCGGAGCGACGGGTGTACTGTACACCCGTCGCTCCGCCGACGGAATTCAGTTCTGGAATCAATGTTT
>JAGQQS010000505.1 GCA_020426105.1 Planctomycetaceae bacterium | reverse complement strand
CGTCAACCGAGCCTGTACAATCAGCCGTTCCACAAGTCCGTTTTCCGCCAGCGATTTCATTCGCCGACGTGTGTTCGGAAGCGAACCGTTCCAGAAGTGATCAGCCAGTTGACGCTGACTAAAGGTCCGAATTCTGCAGACGAGCGCTTCCAGAACTTCACGATCCCGTTCTTTGATTTGAAGCACGGGATTCATGTGGTCGCTTCTTCTCCTTCGTTGCTCGATTCATCACGGCCACCGGTCAACCGCGGTTTTCGTTTCGATTTACCTGAGAAGTCGGGAAGACTTCGCAAATCGGTCGGCTCGTTGTCCGCCTGCGGATCGGTGAACGGCACCATTGTCAGATGCACAATTTCGGTGCCTTCGCCAGCCAGATCGGTCGTCGTCAGCCTGAGAGCACGCTTTCGCAATGTCTGAGCAATCTCGGTTTTTCCGTCCGCTTCGTATTGACGAGCGAGGTTTTCGAGTTCACTCTGCTGTTCAGCCTGTGCCGCCGCGTGCATCCCGGAAACCCGGGAACTCACGAGGCCGGCCACGAGAGCAGTCATTCGTTCGGCAACACGGTCTAAAAATACCGCCAGTACCTTGTTCATTTTTCTCCTCCGATACACAATTTGTGGCGTCCATACTGAACTAAGTCAGTGACGGGAGGATTGAATCATGAAGGGCCGTTCAGTTTCGCCGTATAAAAGTATCAACAACGCTATTTCGACAGATCTTTCGGGTGAAGAAGACCCGAATGATGAGCAGGCGAAAGACTCAATATTCTTCGAGCCAATGCTGTTCGCTCGCCTGATGGCAAAGGCCGGTTTCTCGTTAAAGAAATTCGCAACCGTTCATGGAATGGGGCACAATACGTTGCGAGGAGTCGAGCGAGGAAATGGGATCAATCCAACGACGGCAAAGTTTATTGCCGACAAACTCGGCGTTACTGTTCTTGATTTGTTAGCGCCCTGGGATCGGCGATATCAACCACCAAAAGGCCAGATGTCGCAGGTCGAATGGGACCATGATGGGTATCTGGGAAAAGGGACACTGGCTTCTAACAATCTGTATTTCATTCCTTGTCGCATGAAACACAAGACCACGGCCAACAAACTTGGGCGTGGCAAGTATTACCACCTCAGTCTGTTGAAGCTCGATGTTCGACAGGACATGCAGCACAAACTGTCGAGACACTCGGATGTTTGTGCGAACGTTGGCCAACATCCTCATGTCGCCATGAATTATTCCAGTGGTGCCACGGCGACTTGTGAAGGTTGGTGGGTCATTGATGCCTGGGTCGGCAATGAATCGCTTGAGCAGAAGTTGCAGACAGGACCATGGCCCGTCGAACGCCTGCCTGGCATGTTGCAGCAGGTTGCATCGGGATTGGATGCTTTGCATCGGGCCGGAGTGATTATGCGCGAGCTTGCACCATCACATGTGTTGCTCACAGATGACCTGACCAGAGCCGTCATTACCGATTTTGAATTGGCAAAATTGCTTGCCGAGGTGCCGTCAGTCTCCGGCGAATGGCAGGACGGCGATCGCTTTCGCGCCCCGGAAATCACCGGCACGAATGCTACGGCAGCAGCCGACCTTTACAGCTTCGCTCAACTTGCAGTTGCTGCAATCAACGGAGGCCTGCCAGAGGAAGGCCAGGAATCCGAGTGTCTATCAGGATCATCGCTACCGCCGAAACTACGAAAACTGTTTCTGCAGTGTCTCATGTCGTCCCCGTCAAAGCGACCGCAGGAGATTGGGCCACTGCTGGACGAATTGAACCGCTGGGCGGAGAAGAGTCGTGCATGACGACGACTTCGGCGATTTTGACGACGACTGCGACGTGGCGTTTCCCGTAATTCGGGTTCATGAACTCAGCGAATTCGTTTTCTGTCCGCGTGCAGGAGTGATCGCACACGAAACGGCGGCCGAAGACACGGGTGAGGAAAGCTCTGAACCCGGACCACGACTCGGTGGCTACTGGGACTACACAGAACATCGGTTCACTGAGGAGATTCAAACAGTCAGGCGAAACCTGCTCTATTGGCTGTTACTGACAATCCCGTCCGTCGCGCTGATTCTCGTGATCCGGGCTTACGTTTCACTGATCGCTGCGGCGATCGCAGCCAGCGTTTTGGGATTTGTCCTTTCGAAGATTCTCTACTCACTGCTGCAATTATTTCACCTGGTTCGTGAACGCTATCTGCTGCGGAATGCGAAAGAAGCGACGGTGAATTTTGCTCCGAAGCATGTTACGTCCGTCAATTGGTGGGCGCTGCGAAAGGCCGGTTTTGAATGCAGAAAACCAGACGACAACTATTTTGATTCCGCAGAACAAATCGCTGGAAAACCATGGAGAGTTCTAAGTCACGGCATTCAGATTCGAGTGCCCGTTGTTCGAAAGCACCGGGGCGAACGAACTCATGGGCCTCAGCACACCGTTCGACTGATGGCTTATTGTCATCTTCTGGAAATCTGTGAACGTGCCGATTCCCCGTTCGGCATCCTGATGTTTGCGGGCTCTGACGAATGCGTTGTGGTACCCAATACGAAGCAGCACAGGCAGGAGTTTTCGGAAGCACTGAATCGGTATCGCAGGTTCTTCTCTGGCAGCGACCATGATCGTGGTCATCCGGCTATCCCGCGCGATACTCGTTGCCGGGGATGTCACCTGGGTAAGCCCCGGAAATATGTGCAATTTGAAAGCGAGACAGTTCTGGATGGGGAATCGTTGAGCCCGATGCTGATGGACGATCATCATTGCACCTGTGGTGATCGTTTTCGATGGTATCCGCCCCACAAAGATATCGTGGCATGGCAGCAAAGGAAACGCGAAGCACTGGAATAGTGAGTGCGAGTGAGTCATCGTTTGATTGTGTGCCGAATGATCCACTCAATGACCTGGGTCAGAACTCCGTCAGTCTGGGACAAATCCGGAGTGAGTCGCAATCTCGCCTGAATCTGAAAGAGTTCATCGACCCACTGACGAGGACTGGCGAATCGATCCTCTGGTTTCAAAGCGAGTCCTTTGCAAACCACATCATCCAGCCGTTGTCGCAGTGACCTGGGTAGATTGCGACATGACTGACTCAGGTCACTTGGAGGTTTCAGGCGACCGTTATTCTCTGCGATGTGGCTCGGTCGTCCGGCTCGACCGCCCATTCCCTCATAGGGAATCTGCTGAGTGAGCAACTCATAAAAGATGGCGGACACCGAAAACTGGTCGGCATGAAATCTCACAGGGCTGTTTTCGATCCATTGTTCAGGCGCCGCATAGTATCTGTGGCGCCCGTCTCCTTCTGTGCGTTCGTTGAGTGCCTGCGTTGATGAGGCGCTGCCGAAATCAATCAGCACAAGGCGGCTGGTGTTCTGCGTCAGAATGATATTTGCTGGCTGAATATCTCCGTGCGTCAGCCCCAATCTGCCGGAAAGCCTGGATACACTGTTTGCCAGCCCGTGAATCAGCCTTACCGCTTCCGTCGCATCAACGGGAGGTCGGCGGCTGGTTCTGATGTTCTTCAGATACTCTTCCAGACTGATCCCGTCGATCCACGTAAGTATACAGACAAATCCTTCGCTGGTCCGTTGGTAGTTGATGACGCGAGGAAAGCCATCGTCCTTGAGTTTCCAGAGTACTTTGAGGTATTGTTCTGACCCTGGTTCATCCGTCCAGTCCTGAAGCAGAACGTAGCTGCCTCCGGGACCTGCCTTTGTATCGAACGCCTTGAATCGCTGCCGCAGGGTGCTGCCGATTTGTTCGAGCAGAAAATACGTCGTGCTTCCGACGCGACGCTTTTCCAGATACGGAAATTGGCGGCCTCGAATCCGGACGATCTGGTCGTGATTCCGGCCGTGGGGCATGAGATCGTCTCAGCAAAAAGGAAACGGCATGGTGTTGAATGTGTCGCGACAAGTGTTGGTAGCCACTCCTGGCTGACACGCATACGTTGTTATGGCTGCAAGTATATGATGTTGTTGAGTTTATCGTTCCCACACCATGTCCCGTGACAGGTTCAGTCTGTGGGATGCGTTGCGGGACACAATTTCAGGGAACAGTAAGGCAATTTTCAGGGGTCAAGCATCTTCTTTTCAACCAGCAACTGTCCGTACTTGCTGAGAAGTGCCTGTGCCTTTTCCG
>JAGQQS010000504.1 GCA_020426105.1 Planctomycetaceae bacterium | reverse complement strand
GACGAGGCGACGAGTCCTGCAGTGCTACAAAACACAGGGACTCATTGCCTCGTCCACTACAACTCACCCTTGAATTAAGCCGTAACAGACCTCTAGAAGTCTGGCCAAAATTCTGGAAGGGCGAGGGTCCTGCCGAGCCGCCGATTCAGAGAAATTGGGTGTTTTCTGCGGCCCGGCATGTGCGACGCACGCGTTGAAATTCCGCGTTCTGCTGGAATCCCGGCTTCGTTTGGTGACATAGGCGAGGGGGGAGGTTCTTACGTGTTTTGAAAGCTGCCGCAAGTTTGCCGCCTGAGTCGGATAGCTTTCCGGAGAACGACCAGCAGGCATTGGAATGACTATGCTGACTATGCCGTTGATTCCGATAGAGATCAGGAAGAACATATTTTTCCAGGTCGCTGGCGGGCGGCAATATCCATGGATGGCGAAATGTTGCCTGCTGAATCAGGGCCCTGGAATGAGATGGTTTGCTGATCGGTCGCAACGCAGGATGCGGCACGTCCGGTGAGCTCCATTTCTGTTCTGAGGACGGGGCGAGTCAATGGCAACGATCCGTTAACTACGTCAGAATGGATTCTGATACGAAGGAACAAGACGACATGAAGTCGCCAGCTCTCTCATATATCCGTGTGACTTGTTTTGTGGTCGCGATTCCCATTTTCTTTGTCAACGCTCAGGCGCAATTGGTACCCGGGACGGGAATAAAGTTGCAGCAGGTCGGCGACGATTTTGAAGATGAAGCATGGCAATGGATTCCCAACGGGTACAAATCGAGCAAGGAACAGGACGAGCAGATTCGAAGCCCCACCGGCTATTCAAACAATCAACGCTGGTTTGAAAGTCCAAAACGCGGCATGCCTGACCATATCGTCCGCGTGGCAACTCCGGCGGGCGGGATTCCGGGAAGCAAGGGGTCCCTGAAAATTCAGACACTGAACTCTGGTGTACCCGGCATCAACAGCAACAAGATGGAGCAGGACGACCTTGTGATGTCCTGCTCATCCAGAATCGGCGCAATTTCCGCCAGTCGAAGTCCGAGCTGTACGTGCCGTATTTACCTGCCGCCCTTTGACAAATGGGAGGATCGTTCCGGGACTCACTTTGGATATCGTATCGATACGAAAACGACCATCACCGAGAGCAAAAAGAAATTTCTGTTCTCAAAGAGCAGTCGAAAACAGGAAGAGTACTGGCCTGGGTACTTTATCGAGTTCCACAGCAGTCACGATCCACGCTTCAAAGAAGACGAAGCCACATTGTTAATTCGCGGTGACCACCTTGGGCACGAGGTCAAAAGTCTGAAGTTGACGCCCGGCTGGTGGACCCTGGGGATGTCGGTCTCAGGCGACGGTCAGGTGCATTTTTACGGGAAGCCGGGAGTGTCGGACCTGACTGCAGCGGACCATCTGTACTCCAGTTTCCCGTATGGTTACAAGGCGGAATATTTTGCTACGCATTTCTTTAACGTGTGCAACCAGAACGATGGCCGAACATGGTCAACGCCGTTCATCATTGACGACCCGGCAATCTATTCGATACGGTAACTGCAAACACAGACGGAGTCGATTCAGTCATGCCCTGGGTGACGCGTTGCGGTGTTCAACCCGGAGCAAAATCGCGAAAATGATCGTGGCATAGCAACTCCTCCACTATGCGACGACATGATGTACCGGGGCTGGCATGCCTTCAGCATGCCAGCCCCGGTATTCGTTTATAGATGCAATGGGAATATCTCTCTGTGTGAGGCCGCCGTAGCTCCCGTGATACCGGCAGGTTGACGCAAGTCGGCAACGAAATTTTCATGATTCACCAATTGCCGCGACGAATCTCTCGCGACCATTGTCGATGGGGCGTGATTTTGAGTACAATTCCGCTGCCTGCTTTCTGCGTTTCCATTGTTGAAGGAGTGTGAAATGTCCTCAGACAACAAAAAATCGAATCCGGGATCGAATGGCAAACCTGTCAATCGTCGTACATTTGTCAAATCCGTGGCTGGTGTGTCGGCGCTGACGCTGATGACAGCGCGTTCACTGAACGCGGGCTTGTTCTCAGGTCCTTCGTTGACCAGTGCGTCCGAGACGGGTGTCAGCGAATTCTTCAGGTCCCTGACCGCGGATCAGAAAGCGACGCTTTGTTTTCCGTTCGAGCACGAACTTCGACATCGCATCAGCGCGAACTGGCATGTGACCGAACCTACACTTGGCGAAACATTCTTTACAAGTTCGCAGCGCGAAATGATCAGCCGCGTCGTCAAAGGTCTCTGCAGTGAAGAGGGGCATGAACGCATGCTGCGGCAGATGGACGACGATGCAGGCGGACTGCACGAATTCAGTGTAGCGATGTTTGGAGAACCGGGCGCCGGTGCGTTTGAGTTTATGTTGACCGGGCGGCATTTGACGCTTCGCGCCGATGGCAACAGTGTCGACAAAGCTGCATTTGGAGGTCCGATCGTCTATGGACATGACCAGATTGAAGAAGATGCCTCAAAAAACATCTACTACTATCAGACACAGCAAACGGACAGTGTCTTCAAGTCGTTGACACCTGATCAGGCGTCAAAAGCATTGCTTGCCAAGGCACCAGCAGAAACTGCCGTGCAGATTCAGGGGGCAGCCGGTGTGTTTGCCGGAATCAAAGTGAGCGACCTCACAGCAGATCAGAAGTCGCAGGTCGAAAAAACGCTGGCGATCCTGCTGGCCCCCTATCGCCAAGAAGACGTCGAAGAAGTCATGCAGATTCTCAAAGAATCCGGCGGTGTCGATCAGTTGTCCATGGCGTTTTATCAGCATGAGAACATCGGCGACGATCAGGAGTGGGATATCTGGCGTGTCGAAGGCCCGTCGTTTGTCTGGCATTTCAGAGGTGCGCCACACGTGCATGCCTACATCAATATCGGCCATGTCAAACAGGCATGATTTTTCCGGCCGTCAGTCAGGCCATCAGAACTCGTGGATACGGTGTAGAGTCCCGGCGGGCTGTTGTCCGACGCGCACCGCATCATAGTCTCGTAAGTCAAGTCCTCAGGAAAGAACTCAAATGCAACCAGACGATAAAGCTCGTCAACTTGGAATCAACCTGGAGCCGCTGGTGCCAGGGTACCTGAATCTCTGTATTAAATCGGGGCAGCAATTAATCACTTCGGGGCATACGAGTGACCTGAAGGGCGTGTTGGGGAAGGGAGTTACCGTCGAACAGGGTTACGATGCCGCGAAAGATTGTGCTCAAAAAATCCTGCGTTCGGTTTACAATTGTCATGGCACATTAAATGGACTGCGCGTGCTGAAAGTTCTGGGCTGCGTCTACTCAGCCGGCGATTTTACAGACCAGCACCTTGTGATTAATGGTTGTTCGGATCTGCTGCACGAAGTCTTCGGCAAGACGACGGATGGATTTCACGCCCGCAGCGCGTTAGGGTTTGCCGCTCTTCCGACGGGGGCTGCAGTCGAAGTCGAAGCAATATTCGAAATTAAATAATCATGCAGGCAAAAGGCAAAATGGGGATTGCGGGAAGGACGCTGCTGATCGCTGCGATCAGTGGCATCGTGACCTGTGTGGTTCACGCAGAACCGCCGGAGGTTTTGCTTTGGCCCGATGGCGTGTCAGAACCGGCGGTGCCCGCGGATCCCGCGGAAGCCACTGTCACTGGGCAGGACGGTTTGACGCGACGTTATAACGTGTCAAATCCGCGATTGTTTGTGCATGTGCCTGAGGCGCCTGCGTCGGCTGCTCGCGCCGCGGTTATTGTGGTCCCAGGGGGTGGATTCACAAAGCTGGCCGATGAACATGAAGGGAGCGATGCCTGCAAATGGCTGACCGGCCACGGGATTGTCGCATTTCAACTGGCCTATCGAACTCCAACCGACAAGCAGCCGCATCCCGAGGCTGGTCCTGTGCAGGATTTAATTCTCGCCCTTAAATTGGTGCGTCAGCGAGCGGGTGAGTTTGGTGTGGATCCGAACCGAGTGGGAGTGCTTGGTTTTTCTGCGGGAGGACAGGTGGCGTTTGTTGAAGCGGCGAGCCAGTCGGTGAAAATCGATTTTGGCGGCGATCGATCTGCGATGCCTGACGCATTGCTCCTGATATATCCGTGGAAAATCTGGGATGACCAGCGCAATTCGGTACATTCGGCGGCAATCCTGAATTCCTCGTTCCCGCCGGTTTTTATGGCGCAAGCAGCCGACGACAAGTCATCATCCGCTACAGGCAATGCACGGATTTTTATTAAGCTGGCCGAGCTGCGTGTGCCGGCAGAATTCCATGTGTACGCCAACGGCGGGCATGGATTTGGGATGCGGCCTCGCGTGGACGCTCCCGGGACTGCCGACTGGCCGAAACGGGCCACTGACTGGCTGCGGTTGCGGGGATTTTTGGATAAGTGACAGCACCCAGCGCTGCTGAAACCGCTGGCCGATTTTCACCTCCAGCGCAGATTCTGCCGGTGACGCCTGATGAATATTGGCGACACTTTGCGGGCAAGGGCTCACTGAATGCATTTCCTGCCGGATCAAACATCCTGCCGAGAGTTTGATTTCAGTCAGAGACCGCGAAGTGGCTGAAGGACATTGACGGTCGAAATCCCGTCCGCGTATTGTGTGTTTCGTGACGTTATTCTGCCGCCGAAACCAGGTTTCACAGATTCAACGGTCGATGTGCGGATCATCCCTCTGCGACATCGACAGCAATCGCGGTTTCAACGGAAGGACTGGTTTTCCCAATCAAACCAGCGATTTCGGGGTTGTCCACCCACCGCGTTCGATGCATCCGTAAGCTGGCTGAAGAGGCAAGGGCGTTGTGAATCCACGATTCCGATTGATCTCCCCCGATCGTCGAGTGGTGGTATTTCGCAAAACCCGGGAATAATTTCCGTGATTTGTGTTCCAGGATTTTCCCTGCCAGAACAAAGCATCTGGCCTCGTGTTGTCAGTTCTGACGTACCATGGCAACGCGAGGCCGGATGTTCCTTTCAGAGTTTCCATCCTGTCTTCGTGAACAGCACTGCCCATTTCTGATGCAGTGGTGATCCGCATAATATCTCCCGTTTCTAATATTATATTGTCTGCTTTACAGCGAAGATTGCTCACATGCGGAGCGGATTGGCTGTGTGGCAGCTTCGTGAAATCTTCAGGCAGTTTGCATGGCATGTTCGCATGCCGGCAGGCATGCCCGTCGTTTGTCACGGCAATGGAGCTGCACATGAACCATCTCCCGCTGAACTCTGAGAACCATCAGGGGTCGAATGACATGCGAAACCAACCTCCCAGCATGCGGGCCTTCAGGCCTGGCATGGCTCTTCTCTGCCTGATGTTATCCAGCCTTTTATGTGGCTGTGCCGCGGGATTGATGTCCATGCCGGGAGCGGCGATGCTGGCTGATCGCTTTGGAGGCGACAAGGAACCTAAAGAGTCTGAGGACAAAGACAAAAAGAAGTCGAAATCCAGGCTTGAAGACGAAGACGACGACTTTGGTACCAGCGTAAAAACTCCGCTGCTTTCTGAGTATATGAGCGTCCAGGGCAATACCGTCATTACCCTTCGCGGCGTCGGACTGGTCACCGGTTTAAACGGAACCGGAGGCGATCCGTCACCGTCAGCATTACGCACGCAGCTTCAGAACGAAATGACGCGCCGCAATGTCAAAGACGGAAAACGCATTCTGGCATCGCAGGATACGGCTTTGGTCGTGGTCACGGCGTATTTGCCGGCGATGGTCCGAAAGGGACAGCGATTCGACGTGCGAGTCGCGATTCCGCCGCAAGCCAAAGCGACAAGTCTGAAAGGTGGTTGGCTGCTCGAAACTCGCATGTTTGAAGAGCAGAATATCGAAGGACGCGGTGCCCTGAAGGGGCATGAATATGCCGTTGCAGGTGGTGCCATTCTGACGAATCTGGGAGTCAACGGGTCATCGGAAGAGCGGCAGGGCGAATTGATGTACGGAACGATTCCTGGCGGAGCAATTTCGCGGACGGAACGCGATTTGAGTATCGTGCTGCGTCGGGAGAAGAAAGGGTTTCGTAACAGCAAACGCATCGCGGATGCGGTTTCAGAAAGATTCAACAGATACAACAACTTTGGTCAGAAGATTCCTTGTGCAGAAGCGAAACAGGATGACCTGATCAGTCTGAAAGTCCATCCTCAGTATATCAACAATTTTCCGCGGTATCAGGCCGTGATCCGCAGTATTGCCTTCAACGAATCCGATGTCGCTCGACGGATTCGCGTGGAAAAACTGGCCCGCGATATTCTTGATCCCGAACAGGCTCAGGAATGTGCCCTTCAGCTGGAAGCGATCGGCGATGGTGGAATTCCGTTTCTGAAAGATGCACTGGAATCAACAAATTTTGAAGTGCGGTTTCAGGCAGCGCAATCGCTGGCTTATCTGGGCGATGGCTCGGGAATTTCGATCCTGAAGGAGGCCGCCCGCGATCAGCCCGCGTTTCGAGTGTATGCATTTGTGGCGATGTCAGTCATTGATGACGCCGACTCAGTGCTGGCACTTCGCGAACTGATGGATTCGAGTTCCATGGAGACACGCTATGGAGCCTTTCGTGCTTTGAAAGAACTGGATCCAAACGATCCGTGGTTGCATCCGGCCGTGTTCGGCAGTCGATTTCTGCTGCACGTCATTGACGCTCCCGGCGAGCCGATGGTCCACGTAACTCGCCGCCGCTCTCCTGAAGTCATCATATTTGGCCCGGATCAGGAACTGAGGCTGCCTGCTGTGCTGAACGCTGGTCGCCATATACGGGTTATTGGAGACACTGGTGAACATGAAGTCGATGTCATTCTGTACAAGCTGAATGAAGAACCGGTGCGGCAGCGTGTTTCGAATCGCGTCGCGGATGTTGTGCGGGCCTGCGGTGATCTGGGGGCAACCTACCCCGACATTGTCCAGCTGCTGATCGAAGCAGAACAGCAACACAATTTCGTCGGCCAGTTCGGAATTGATCGGATGCCTCAGGCCGGCCGCATGTACCTGACGGATGGAGCCGCTGCCGCAGAAGAAGAAGAAGAAGTTGAAGACGAAAGCGGAAAACAAATCGGCAGCTCCCGACTTCTGCCTGAATTGTTTGATGAGCTGGATGAAGAAGAGCTTCGTGAGAACGAAACTGAAGAGAAGCTTTCGCGTTTGAATTTCGATGATGTGCAGAAACAGGATGCGAAGGCGGATGCCAAAGCTGTCAGCGCTGGCAAAACGAAGGCTGACAGCAGTGAAGCGTCCGACTCAGACACTGATGCTGACGCTGACGACATATCAGACGACACATCAGCGTCGACCGATTCTGAAAAAGCTGCGTCGGAGTCGGGTCAGGAATCGACCGGAACGCATGAACAAAAGGCCGAGTCTGTCCCTGCCTTGTCGGGTTCAGAGGCCGAAATGGAAAAATTTGAGGCTGAATCGGTGGATATGTCCGCGATGAAAGGTGGCATCTCCAGATTCGGTGCACGGGTCGCGGACCGAATAAAGCATCCATTCGGCGCAAAGAAGTAGACCAAGGATTCGGTTCTATGCTCAAGTCGCTCGAACTCTTCGGATTCAAGAGTTTCGCCGACCGCACGAGTTTCGACTTTCCCTCCGGAATTACCGGAGTGGTGGGTCCGAACGGGAGCGGAAAGAGCAATGTCGTAGACTCAATCAAGTGGATTCTGGGAGACCAGAGTGCGAAGAGCCTGCGCGGCAAAGA
>JAGQQS010000503.1 GCA_020426105.1 Planctomycetaceae bacterium | reverse complement strand
GCCGCCAATCTGCTTCACCAGATCCGCGACCATGCCGACCGTGGCCAACACATTGATTTTCTGTGCTGTACCTGCGGCCTGGCTCGCGGACGAATCAGCGGTGTCCTGACACCCGGAAAGCAGCACCGCCAGCAGCAAGAAGCTGCGACAGATCTGCGCGGAACCTATCGGCTTAGAACAGTTCCTCGAGAATACTGTGCGCATGTTGATGTCGATCGCAAAAGAAAACACGGAGGGCTGACGCCCAGCCGCTCGCCTGAACTCGAAATGTAGCCTTGGCTACAAATCTTATTCCAGCAGTCTATCGCTGCAGGAGTCAGGGTCAAGAGGAACCAGATCACGGGCTTGATGTCTCAGGAATCGGAAGTACCAGGCGAGCGGCAGAAAAGAATTTACCGTAGTGGACGAGGCCACGAGTCCACGGCTGTGAAGGACTCGTCGCCTCGTCCACCACGACTGGTACATGTGAATGACTCGTCGCCTCGTCCACTACGACTGGTATGCAAGAATCTTTTCTGCCGCGCGCTTTACTGCCCGATGTGCGCCTGAAACCAGGCTTTTACGATCGCATCCGCAGCGGCGGTATCGCCCGGCTTCCGATCAATCAGATCCAGATGCTGGGCATGGACCAGACGGCGGATCAGAGCACCTTGTTCAGGATCGGTCATGGGATCAACCACCGAAGGATGCACCACGATGCAGTCCCACTCCTGATGTCCAAAACTGAGTGACCAGTTCATGAGCCAGGAAATCGCATGCACACTCGTTTCAAAATCCGTCGTTTCGGTGGCGGGAATCATCAGGACGACCAGATCTGGTTTTGTCGCGCGCACCAGATCTTTTGCAGACTGTTCCAATTCAGACAATGATTTTCCGGTGATGGGCCATGGGATTATTTCGAGTTTTGCGTCGGCCTGCTGTTGCAGAAGGGCCGACTGCACAAAAGCCGCGATGGGCTCCATTGCGACTATTTTTAGCGTGTTGCCACCGGTCAGTTGCACTTTAGTCCTCGCGAGCGCGGGTGGAGGTTCAATTGAATCCAGCGAAACCTCCGCTCCGCTGATACTGCGACACAATTCTTCCGCCATGCGTTTGTGGCCATCCATGTTGGGATGAATTTCATCACTCATCGTCAACCGCCACGTCTGAGGCGCTCGTGATTTGAGCCGTTCACCCGCCACGTATTGATCACAGACAGGCACATCTTTTGCCTGGCCAACTTCACGAATAATGCGGCAGTATTCGATGAGCCGTGGAATCGGGCGGCTTTCGGTGTGGATCACCGCGTTTGGGGTACACAGCATGACCAGACTCTGTCGTGCACGACATCGATCGATGAGTTGTTCCAGATTGGTACGAAACTGATCGGGTGGCACGCGCGTCATGTCGTTCAGCCCAAAACTGATGGTGACAAGATCGGGATGATGCCGCAGCACATCCTGCTCGAGTCGCGCCAGACCATCGTTCGTCGTGTTGCCGCTGATGCCTGCGTTGATGACTCGAATAGAGGCTGTCGGGTGAGCCTTCCGCAATCCCAGCTCAAGCATCTCCGGATAGGCTCGATAACCGCCGGTGTGGTAGTAAACACCCGTGACGCTGTCGCCGAGGCACACGATCGTGGTGTCTTTATCAAAGGTGCTCAGAGCAGGCGGAGTCCGGGCGGCTCGTTGGGCATCAAGCTGATCGAACACGAACTTAAACGCGGCCATGGTATCGACATAATCTGTCTCATGTCCGCCGTCTGCCTTGTGAATCGACAATGCCGGAGATCCCTGCTGTTTCAATTTCTCAAACAGCCGCAGCGTACTTTCCGGGGGGACCAGCGTGTCTTTGCCGCCGGTCGTGAAGGCGACGGGCATCGTCAGTCGTTCCGGAAAAAATTCGGCAGAACGTTCTCGATAAACATCTGGCCTATCCGTTTTTGTGCCACCAAACGATTCGGCGATCGCCTCATTGAAATTCGGATACTCCAGCAGATTCGCCGTACCGTTCAGAGCGACGACGGCATCCACACCATTCGGATGCAGGGCTGCAAAGGTGAGCGCGGCTGTTCCGCCCATGGAGCCACCGGCTATAACAACATCGCGAATTCGAAATCGACCGTTCAGTTCATCCAGAATCTGCAACAGGTCCGCTTCCGCGGCTGGCCCCATCCACGACGTTTTGGCTCGATAGTCGGGCGACACGAAGATCATGTTCTGGCGCCGCGCAGTGTCCCGGGCGCCCTGACATTCGGGGCGTTTGTCGTTGACAAACTGCCACCGGTCGGACCCGTGACCGTGCAAAGCAATCATCACATCGTGCGGGACGTCCGAGTCGAATCCTGTCGGCAGCAGGACCACATATCGTTGTTCCGTGCCATCAAGTTCCGCGAGAAAACTTACATCCACCGGGCTCTGGAACTCCTGGGACATAGCTCCGGTCCCAAACACCAAACTCGACAGAACTGCAAGAACAGCGGGGACTCTTATCATCGGAAACTCTACCTCAAGCCGTGATGTGCGACATGATAACCGATCAGAAAAGGGGTCAGGAACCAATAGTGCGCAGCACCC
>JAGQQS010000502.1:11058-11883 GCA_020426105.1 Planctomycetaceae bacterium | reverse complement strand
CGGCGTCGTCGAACACGATGAAGGGTGCGTTGCCGCCGAGTTCCAATGCCAGTCGCTTCACATGTGGCGCTGTATCCGCGATCAACTTCTTCCCAACCGTCGTGGAGCCGGTGAAACTGATCACTCGAACAGCCGGGTGTTCGCACAGCACGTCGCTGATCTCCCCCGCTGGCCCAGTACCAGATTCGCCTTGCACACGGGCAATCCGATTTGTGCGATCAAAGAAAACAACGCAACCATCGACAGTGGCGACTGAAGCATCACGCGAAGCTACTGTTTAAGTTGTTCATCAAACCAGTCTGCCAGCACGGCGACTTCCTCATGCAGTGTTGGCCAGGGATGGCCACCACCCGCCTTGACGATCAACTCAACCGGCACGTTCTGTTCCTTTAACGCATTTTGCAGCTTTTGGGATTGTTCCAGCGGAACGAGCGTATCGGCATCTCCGTGAATCAACAGAAATGGCGGGGCGCCTTTGGTGACGCGCAAGGCCGGTGAGATATCAGCCAGTCGCTGGTGAATCTGTTCCTTCGTCAATTCCTCAATTGTTCCGCTGTTGGAAAGCACTCGCTTCGCAATTGGATTGACGTCGTCCACCGATCCTTCCGTTTCGGGAGCTCGATAATCAGTGAGATCCGTCGGCGGAAAAAAAACTCCCACGGCTTTAACGCTGGCTCTTTCGTTACCGGGCTGTGCGTCGGAACTTTCGTTATTCACCGCCACCAGACTCGCCAGATGTCCGCCAGCTGAGGCTCCCGTCATCCCCAACCGCGAAGCATCGACGCCATAATCGGCCGCATGCTTCTTCACCCACACGATTCCCTG
>JAGQQS010000502.1:10453-11008 GCA_020426105.1 Planctomycetaceae bacterium | reverse complement strand
AACACGGTGTACCCGCGGCTGCAGAAGATGTTAAACATCTGAGCCCGCTCGTGGTCGCGCATCTTGCCGCGATCCGAATGCCAGGCACCACTGACCACGTCAATCATTGCAAATCCGTTCTTCTCGCCCGTTGGCGTGAAGATATCCATCACCAAACCAACGCCAAAGTCTTCGCCGTAGACGACGTTTTCCTGTCGCGTAAAGGGCTCGACTGCGCTGGCCTGAGAACACATGTTTGAAACCAGAGAAAACAAGAACAGTGCAACAAACAGACAACTTTGAATTCTGAACTTCATAACGTGGCATCCCGGACAGGGCTATAATAAATGACTTTCAGGAAACACCCCATGGCAACGTCAACGACTGGCAGTCCTTACATAATGTATCCACCATGAATCGTATCACGGACTACATCGGCAGTCGAACGAGACAAACACGACTATCGAAAGGGTGCAGTTGACAGTAGGGTGTGTGAATCGCCAGCGGAACACACCGATCTCTCTTGCTTTCCACGAATGGTGCGTTTCGCGGTTCAACGACAAATGAAGTGCGCAG
>JAGQQS010000502.1:0-10402 GCA_020426105.1 Planctomycetaceae bacterium | reverse complement strand
GGGGCGACGCCGAGTTCGGAAGAGTCGATGGAAAGCAAAATTGAACCGCGAATGGACGCGAATGAACGCGAATAAAGTTAAAACAGCGAAAAATGAAACGGTTTTGTGCCATGGCTTCCCAACTTGTTCCGGCTGAAGATTCATTCGAAACGCCCCCCCGCTGAACTCTGCAGCTATTCGCGTGAATTCGCGTCCATTCGCGGTTTAAACAATAATACTCCTCTCCTTCTCTTCCGCGCACTTTATTTGTCGTTAAACCCGTTTCGCTCCACTTCACGCACCCTAAAAAAGTGGGCAGTCTTCATGCAGCAAGCTTTTCCGCTCCTGTCGATTTGTTAGACTCAATTTCTTTTTCTGTGCTTCGGACCCCATGCAAACCATACCCGCCTCAAAACAAATCTCCGCCTCGTTTCACGGCATGATGCCCATCCTTCCGACCGCCATCACTGCAGGTGGTGAACTGGACGAAGCCAGCCAGCGACGAGTCGTGCAGTATTGCCTGCAATGCGGGGCTGTCGCGATTGGACATTTTGGAATTGCTTCTGAGTACCACAAGATCGCGAAGACCGACCGACCGCGGCTGACGCAGATCATTCTCGATGAAGTCTCCGGCCGCGTCCCGGTCTTTATCGGCGTGACGTCGCCGAGCACGGAAATCTCTATTGAATATGCACGCCAAGCGGAAGAAATGGGAGCCAGTCTGATTATGGCATCCCTGCCGGATCGACAATTGCCTGATGCTGACGGCGCATTCGAGTTTTATCAGTCGCTGGCGAAATCGACATCCCTGCCCATCATCATTCAGGATACTCCGACAACATCTTCGCTGCTGACACCAGAACTGATCCTGAAGATGCACCGAGAGATCAAAGGAATCCTTTATGTCAAAGCAGAAGGAAAGACGTTTATTCAGAAGACTGCCACACTGCTGGCAGCGGATGAAGGCATTTCTGTAATTGGTGGCGCGGGCGGCAAACATCTGATCCATTTGCTGCGACTTGGTGTTACTTCATTTATGACCGGGACGGAGGCTCTGGATTTGCACTCCGCCGCCGTGACAAGCTACCTTCGTGGTGAGGCTGACGGTGCGGCTCGTATTTACTACGAGCAGATCCTGCCGTATCTGACATTCTATCTTGACTACTCGGAAGAATTGCTCAAATGGATATTGTGCGAACGCGGCGTCATTGATTGTGCACGAGTCCTCGACCCTCCGGCCGGCGCGCCGATGGAGGCCGTCGAACGAGAAGAACTCCAATGGGTGCTCGAACGCATCGGCTGGAGAAAGATGGCAGACCGCAGATGAAGACCGACACGAAACCAGGCCTTTAGCCAATCAGTGCCCATTGGCGTTCATCTGCTGTTGAAATACCTGCTGTCACAATCATGACGAAATCGCGAATCGTGCCACCCGCATATTCTTCGTACTTTTTGTGTCTTCTTGTGGCTCTTTGTGGCTGGAAAACATGCCACGCGCAGCTCGAGTTGTGATGGCCACGAAAAACACGAAAAGACACAAAAAATCGCAGGGCATCTCTGCATGTTGTACAGAATTTGCTCTCTGGTCGTTATCTTGTGTCATTCTTCGCCAAGATTGCGACTTACTCGTGAAACGAGTGCAGCACGTAGCCCCACGCTTCAGCGTGGGGTTTGCATTACAGAGTACACCTACGCCGTGGAACGGCGGCAGATCATCACGCGTCGGTGGCTGAATCGGTGTCGTGCTCGGACCGTATTCACGGCCCAGCATGGACGCGCATGCAAACCCCAGGCTGAGGCCTCGGGCTGCACGCTGTCGCTGCATCCGCAGCGAGGGGCCGCGCAGGATTCAGAAACCAATTTTGTCAATGGTTGTGATAAGTGGAGATCAGCGCAGACAGGTGTTAACAACTTTGGCTGCGCGGAATCGGAAGTTTCTGTGGCACAACGGTTTAGACACGGCAAAAGGCGGCGAAATGAATTTTACCACTGTTGCTGGAATCGCCGGGAGAGTAAACTTCCAGGGGCGTTATCTCGGTGGAATAGTCTATAGGAAATGAATTGAAGGGACGTTCAGTGGTCACGACCGCCTGGCCTTTTATTGAACTGGATGAGGCTGGTGTCGCATTCATTCAGGGAACGACCACAAAGGTCACTGAGATCGTAAGCTGCCATCTCGGATATCGCTGGGATGCCGACCAGATCCACCGTCAGCTATCCGGCCTCTCACTCGCCCAGATTCATGCGGCACTCGGATACTACTACGAACATCAAGTGGTTTGTGATCTTCAATTGAGGGCTTCTGAGGCCGAGAGCGAAAACCTGCGAAGCCGATTTGAAAACTCCGCAGTTCTTGAAAAGCTTCGGGGCAAGCCCGTGACATGACGCTTGCATTGTACATGGATCACAATGTCGTCCGCGCCGTGACTGAAGGCTGTCGCTTGAATGGCCTCAACGTACTGACGGCATTTGACGATGGCTTTCATCTGGAGAGTGACCGCTCGATCCTTGATCGAGCTGGTGTGTTGGGACGAGTGGTCTTCACACAAGACAGTGACTTTCTGATTCTCGCCGCTAATCATCATGCACGCGGAACGCCGTTCGCCGGGGTTATCTTCGCCAGGCATGGTGCGATTTCGATTCGCAAGGTGATTGAAGATTTAACGTTGATCTGCCAGTCACTTTCCGACGAAGAGATCCGTAGTCAACTTATCTGGTTGCCACTCTAATACCGTCAAAGGTCGGGATATGATTTCAATTGCACCCACCGCTGCTCATCCGGCGTGAGTGGTGGATCAAGCGGAGTGGTGTATTTGACGGAGAGGTCGTAGCGGGCGCGCAGGTAGACGATGTCGAATACTTCTGCAGAGGCACCGTGGCATCGGCGTCGCCGAGTTTCAGCGGGATGGGGATCACCGGAAGTTTTTCATGCAGCGTCCATGCGTACACTTCACACTTCGGTCGACGTTTCGCACGGCTGACGATGGCGTAGTAGTCTCCGGGCGGCAAGGTATCGACAACCGGCAGTCGCATGCCGCCTCGCAGCAGGTCGAGCTCCACCAGATGGGTGGGGCTCGACAGAAAGAAAACAACAAGAGGTGCCATGCACGAAGACCGGAGAAACTTAACCAGTTTCGCGGATTTCGTGAGTCCGCTACGCCTTTCAACGGGGGTGTATTCCGCGGCGGTGAAATCCGGGGTGGCGGCCACAGATGACATGCACTGCTGGCATTCGCGAAAGACACGAAGAGACACGAAAATTGAGGGACATCTTCGCATGTTGCACAGACTCGGCCGCGATAGATGTTTCAAGACAACAATTTTGTCTATGGTTGTGATGAGTGGAGATCAGCGCAGATAAGTGTTAAACGCATTCGCTGCGCGAAACACTAATCTTCGCTCTTCGAACACGAATAGCTTGTGCCCACAACGTCACCTTGACCTTGGCGAGCTTTTTTGGATCTGTATCTCGGGACAGTCTTCTGCCTGGTTTCCACCAAGGGTCAGGTGTCATTGAGTTGAGCCCCCTTTTTCCCTTCATGAGTTCTGCGGCATCAAGGCGTCAATTCATCAACGTTCACAGCCAGCGGACTCTGTGCTTCGCGCCGGTTCGCTGCTGCGCAATTCCCTGGTCAAGGTCGTACCACAGCCACCACTGCTGGCCGAAAGTTGGCATCATCCCGGTAACGCACGCCCAGTATTGAAATTCACGCGACGGGAGATGGTCCATGGGCGAGGCACTAAACTGTTACAATTTGTGGGCTGAATCAATGAGCTGCGTCCCCTTTCCAATGACCGAGCGTTCACCACGGGCTGACTACCCAGTGACCGCATTTGACCGCCCCCTGCACCGTTGTTGATTATCGATGGATGGCCCCCTTTGGTTTTCCCCCTTCCCTTTCCCTTCCGTCGGCCTCGTGCCGGGCGGACGAACAACTGGCAGCTACAACAACAACCGAGCGACAGCTGCTCTCCGTCCGGTTCATCCGGGCGGAAGCGATGATTGGAGAGGATTCCAACCCCGGCCTTCCAATCGCTGGTCCCGCCTGGGCGAGCCAGACGGAGACCTCAAGAAGGTCTCTCACCTTAAGTTCGTAGCCTTCAGTTACGATCCCGCCGGCGCGAGGCCGACGGTAACCTTCCTGAATGGCCCCGGTATCGGTCCCAACACCTTGTTTCATTGGTCTGTGAGGCCTGTGACTTACTCGTGAAACGAGTTGAGCACGTAGCCCCACGCTTCAGCACCTGTTTCCACACCATTTGACACGCCGAGTAAAACAGGACCACCACGGGATGCTTTGGATGTTCGCGGCATGCCCGAAGGTTATGCTGCCGCGAACGCCCTGTAAAGTAGAATGTCCCCTGGTATGTGGCCCTGACACTTTTTTGTGCCCCATGGACACTCGGCCTTCCCGTGGGTCACCGATTCAGACCGACTGCGGCAAAGTCGTCCATGATAATGTTGTTTCCTGCCTCGCACCATTGCTCCCGGTCAGCGTCATTCTCAAATGACGAGTACGGCCGACTATGCAGATGCCAACGCAGGATCGGAAAATAAAACTTGCAAAAGAAGTGATTGAGGGATTCGTCGTCAGAAAACCAGTAGTACGCAAAACCACCGCGTCGGGGCTTAAACAAATCAACATCGTATGTTGCGTGTCCTCTTCTGAGCGTAGCCAGGAAAGTAATAACGTAGACCCCAGCGACGCAAAGCAAAAAGGCCAGTGCGCGCAAACGGGAGAACTTTGTTTTGACTTGATTCATTTCAACTAATCCAATTCAAGTCGGCGACGAATCATGTCGGCAATGTCTACGGATATAGAATGTAAAGGCCCAAAATGCCCGCCACCGTCAGTCAGATCCCCGGCACCGTTATGGTCCACTCCATTGAGCATACTGAGCCAGATTTGTTCATGTAGAATAATATTTGCCCAGACGTTTGTGTAATCGATGCTGCTTCCCGGATCTCTGTCCCTGGCTCTGTTCACGAGTTCGTCGATCTTGGCAGGCTTCAGGGTAGTAGGCCTGTCTTGCCATGGCGTAGAGCCGAGAACCCCAATGTTATTGTCCATGTTGATCCGTCCATTCCACGAAAGCACATCTTCCGTCAGCGCTATGTATGGCCAATGAAATATCCCGGCAATCCATCCGGTTGGGTTCAACCTGTTGCCAATCCAATCCATATGCTCGTCGTAATATCCTCGGTCATATTCCAGCCCTGTGTCGGTGTCCGTAAGAGTTGTCACTTGGACGCGGATTTTTACATTTAAGCCTGCGTCGTCGAAGATCTTTTGAAGAGTGTTTGATATCGCGGCTGCGTCAAATGATGTTGGCGAAGTGTCACCGAAATTCACCCAAATGTAGATTGGGGTAGGTGGACCAACGTCGGTAGCTTCATCTGAACTGGTTTCCGTATCGTTTGATGAGAATCCCGCAGCCGCCAGTGTCAAAGGTGGACCGGAAGTTGGCTGATAATTCGATGTGCCATTGATTTGAGCTGCGACTGTAGCAGCCCAATTGTTAATTGCCGCGCTGATCGTCGCGACTTGAGTCACGTAAAGACCCGTCGCTAAATGACAAAAGCCGACCCAGTGTGTGAAGATTTGGTTTGCCCACGTTTCTTCCGAAGCGTTCACATCTTGCACCCAATTCATTGCATTGTTGGCAAGTTCGTCGCCGTAGGCTCGTTCGGCGTCCGCAGTATCGCTGACCCAGGTGGTATAGTCGGCGTTGAGGTCGGAGATAAAACCCTGCCACAGTGGTATGGCAGCAGTGGTGTACGCAAGGTCGGCGTCATCAATCGCGTTTTGAAAGGTTTCCCAGTACCCGGCGATGGATGTCTCGGCGGCGGCGGTGTGGTCGGTGACTTCGTCTTCATACGTGACCCATGCGGGTGTGACGATAGTCGTCCAGACACCTTCCGCAGCGTTTGCAGTATGTGCGTAAGCTGCATTGGCGGCCGCAATGACCTCCGTTCGGGCCACGATCGCAGCTTCGTACGCGAGATTGTAGGCCGCGAGCGGAGAATCGTTGGTAATGCTGCTCGCCCAGCGACCGACCGCGGCGGCGTGTGCATTGGCGGCGGCCACAGCTTTTGCAGCGTCGGCATCGGCGACGGCATTTGCCAGAGTGACCCAGTGCGGATCAACGGTCGTGATGAATGCGGCTTCCAATCCGGTCAGCACACCCGCATAACTGTTATCCTCGTTTGCATCGGCAATGTCCCACGCTTTTACCTCCGCATTGATGTCGTGCCATGCCTCGTTTTCGGACTGAGCATCTGCCAGTGTTCGCTGCGCCTCGGCATCGGACACCGCAGTACTGTATTGGGCTCGTGCCGCTTCCATTGTATTTGCCCAGACAACATACGCCGCATTGACAGCGTGTGTTTCCTCAGCGTCGGATGCGGCTTCAGCATTCCAGTACACCGTGATCAGGCCGTTGACGGCCGTGTCATACGCTGCCCAGGAATCGGCGTCGGCGTTTGTCTTCGCGGCATCGGCTGCGGCAATCGCGTTGTTGTAGTTGGCAACTGTGGCCGCCATCGCAACGATTCGAGCGGCCAAAGCCGCATTGACTTGCGCGGGTGTCGATGAATCATTGTTCGCCACTGCGTCGTAGTCATTCCATGCGTTATCCCATGCGGCGTTGGCGATCAGAGTGGCTGCAGTAACGGCGCCGGTGTGAGTGGCCTCATGGGCAGTGAGGGCCCACTGCAATTGTTGCCATTCAGGTTCTTCACCTGCTGCGTATGCGGCATCATGATCGGCTTTGGCAGTGGCTCGAGCCGCTGCGGCAGTCGCGACGGCACCGTCATAGACTCCGTCTGCGGCAGCGAATGCAGCGTCGCGCGTGGTGGTCGCTGTGGTGATCGCAGAATTCGCAGTAGCCGCGTGGTCAGCGGCGTCTGTCAGGTACTCTGCCACAATCCCGGCCACGGCCCCGAAGAAATTCAACCCGTTAGTCGCTACGACGGCGTAGTGAGAGATGGCTGCGGCGGCGGTATCTTCATCGTACGTTTGCTTCGCATCATCCCATGCGGATTCATAGGCCGCATTTGCGGCACCGATTGCAGACTCATAGGCCGCATTAACTGCAGCCATGTCTGACTGGTACTGGGAATCCGTTTGCAACGTCGCATAAAGTGACGGTGAGCCGTCATCACCTAACTCGCCATACCCATGAGCTGCGAGATACGCATTATGGGCGGCATCAAACACGGCCATCGCAGCAGCGACGGCTTGATCGAACTGTGCGTTCGCCGCTGAAATCGCTGCGTCGCGTATCGCTGCGGCAGCGCCTCGGGCTCCTGCAAGGGTCGCGTTGGCTGCGTTGAAGACACCACTGAGCGTGTTGAACGACGCGAGGTCAGCGGCATCTCGAGCGGCCAGCGCGGCGCCCTTGGCACTGTTGAAATTGCTCCTCGCGTCAAAGACCGAGTTGATCCAGTCTTCGTCGAGAAAGCTCATCAGGAATTCATACTGATTCCAGTCTGCGAGATTCGAAGCCGCCAGCGCCTGATCGGCATCCGCGATGGCATCGTCGTACGTCGATTTGGAATCCAGATTGTCCAGAAAAAGTGTCCAATCGGCGTCAGCGAGTTGATCGAGGAAAGTGTTGAACGACTGCGTATCCGCCGCCAGCCGTGCCGCTGCAGCGTTGTTCAGTTCGACGGTGTAGGTATTGATGACCGCATTTGACGGAATGCTGAATCCGTAATTTGTCAGCCGCAGTTGATCGCTGATGTCGTGGTTGTCGATTTGCGCCAGTGCGTAGTCAGAGGGACTGGAACCTGCCGCCCCGGAAATCGATCCCCACGCAACATCGCCTGTAACGGAGACCGTGGATGCAGTTCCGGCAAAGCGAGAGGCAGATGTCGATGTTGGCACAGTGCCACCGAAGGTCAATGTTGTTCCGTTGAAGCTGACTCCTGGCGTGGTGGCGACGGACGCGTTGATGGCTTCCAGCACATTCGTTGTATAATCGCTGGCGACACTCTGGTTCAATGAGTGGGCAATATTGACGCTGGCTGTTTGCCCGGCATTCAGCGCTCCGGTATAGCCGACGGTATAGGTCACCTGGTTGTTGTCGCTGTCCTGCGGATCCTCGCTGACGGTGTCACTACCGGAGACTGAAAAGACGATCGGATCTCCTGCGTTTGTGTTATTGCCGCCTGTCCCGGCGGGTGGCGTGTCGTCATCGGTAATTGTTACGGAGGCTGTCGTCTGCTGACGACGTCGCTGTGGAGGTGCCATCGACGGCATACTGAACGGTCAGGCTGCCACTGCTGTCCGTGCGAGAGATTCTGAGTTTCCCGTATGACGGCGAATTCGTCTCTGATTCAGAAACTGTCGGGGTGACTGCTGCAATTGAAACAACAGGTGTGGACGTGCCGTCATTGTCGATGATGTTCGCAGAGGCCGACGACGCAACAATGGCTGCCCCAGACGCACTGGTCGTTATGGCATTGGAGAGCGTCACTAAGAACGCCTCGGAAGATTCGCTGACAGTGTCGTCGGCGATTTGCGCCGTGAAGTTAAGACTTGACGGCGCGGGCGCACTGGGTGTCGTGTACGAAACAGAGATCAGTGCTGACAATACACGGAACTGATACCCATCGTCATCGGATCGAACTCTCAGGATGGTTCCAAAGCCAGCGCTGTTGATTTCGGCGGGAGTCCACGTTGTTCCCCAAAGTGCGGCATTGCTGCCCACGACCACTGTTCCGCTACTCCAGTTGGATGTGCTTGGCGGGGCAACACCCGCAGCGACGGTGCCCGTTTTTGTCAACTTCACTCCCGGACCGGACATGTTTTCGTTCGATCCCGTGGTATTGACAGTGACAGTGACGCCATTGATCGTGGCGTTTGCCGGAATATTGAATCCAAAGTTCGTGAGCCGCAGCTCATTGCTGTAGTCGCGAGAGTCCAGTGTCGAGTTGGCGTAATCCGAAGCACTGCCGGTCGCCGCCGTCGAATTTGTCCAGGTGCCAGAACCTGTTCCGGGAGCGTCCACGGCCGTTCCCGCATATTTTGATGAGGTCGTCGTTGTGCCAGCGGCCGGGCCGAACGTCAATGTCGTGCCACTAAATGTGACACCCGGTGTATCGGCTGCGGCGGACGTGATTGCCGAAATGACGTCGGTTGTGTAATCGGAAGTGGTTGTCTGTCCGAGTACATGCGAGACATTCACGCTGGCGGATTCGTTGCCCGATAGTGTCCCCGTGTAGCCAATATTAAATGCGACGCTGTTACCATCCCCATCCGTTGTATCTTCAGTCACCGTTCCACCGCCCGTGACGGAAAACTGGATGATCTCCGTCAGGAGTATTCGAGGTTCCATGTGTTCGACGAACATCGGGATATCGGAATGCACCCCGCACCGCACGCGTTTGCGAATTCGAGTTTTGCCGGCCCATGGATCGACCAACAAGTTTGAGACCCAATCCGTCAGTCCGCGCCACGAAGGCAACCGATTATACCCCCCCCACCCAGTTTGACGGCTGAGGTCACTGCCGAGGGCATCGATTGCCGGACTGAAGGAGTTTCGGAGCCACTTACAGAAACTCGAAGCAGAACCAATCAAAGCACGGCTGTTCGAACGTCGCATCATGAAACTCCTGTTGGATGTTGCAAATCACGTTGGTTAAGTCACCACGGTGGGGATTACGCGCATCCTGCCCGTTGTTTGTCAACCGATTCGGCTGAAAATGTCGGTAGACCGCAGATCAACACAGATGAAAACCAACCGGGAACGAGGCCATGATCCAATCTGTGTCCATTGGCATTCATCTGTGCTGCCGTCCCATTCATGACGAAATCACAAATCGTGCACCTGCATGTTCTTCGTACTTTTTTTGTGTCTTCTTGTGGCTCGTTGTGGCTAAAAAAAACACGCGCAGTTCGAGTTGTGTTAGCCACGAAAAACACGAAAATTGCTGGGCATCTCTGCATGCTGCACCGACCTGGCCACGATAGATGTTTCCAGACAACAATTTTGTCAATGGTTGTGATTAGTGGAGATCAGCGCAGATAAGTGTTAAACGCATTCGCTGCGCGGAACACTGATCTTCGCTCATCGAACACTAATTGCTTGTGCGCCACAACGTCACCTTGACCTTGGCGAGCCTTTTTGGACCTGTATCTCGGACAGTCTTCTGCCTGGTTTCCACCAAAGGTCTCATTGAATTGAGACCCTTGTTGCCCTTCATGAATTCTGCGCAATCGAAACGTCGATTCATCAGCGTGCTGTCGCAAATGTAGCCATCACACTCCGCTGTGATGAGCCCGGTCTCTCCCATGTGGATATGGAAAGGCTGTTTGGCTGGTCAATAGACTCGTCAATGAATGTTGTTCCAGAAGCGGCGTTGGTTTGTTGAGCCGAAGGCCACCTCGTGGGCTCGTCTCGGCGGAGCGAGACGGCT
>JAGQQS010000501.1 GCA_020426105.1 Planctomycetaceae bacterium | reverse complement strand
GAAATGGTGGGACGAGTTGACATGCTGGAACTCGACACCACCGTGACTCACTGGAAAGCTCATCAGCTGGATCTGTCTCCTATTCTGACGCCCGCGTTGAAACCTCATCCGGATGTTCAGACTTATTGTACGATCGATCAGGATCACTCACTGGCGGCTGTTCGCGACATGGAGCTGCTGAAAAAATGCGAACCTGCTCTGAAGGAGAGAAAGCACGTCCGGATCGACACCACGATCCAGAATATTGACCGCGCGTTTGGCACGATTCTGAGCAATGAAGTCAGTCGTGCGTTCGGCGCAAATGGACTGCCATCGGATACCATCCACATCAAGGCGAAAGGTTCTGCCGGACAAAGTGTGGGAGCCTGGCTGGCCCACGGCGTCACGATCGAAATCGAGGGCGATGCGAACGACTATGCCGGCAAGGGATTATCCGGTGGTCGCCTGATCGTTTATCCGTCAAAGGACGTGCCGGAGTTTGTTGCTGAGAAGAATATTATTATTGGCAACGTCGCCCTGTATGGAGCCACATCGGGAGAAGCCTACTTTCGGGGAATTGCGGCGGAGCGATTCTGTGTTCGTAACTCAGGAGCCACGGCTGTGATTGAAGGCTGTGGAGACCACGGTCTGGAATACATGACAGGTGGTCGGGCCGTCGTGCTCGGCCCTACCGGACGTAACTTTGCTGCCGGCATGTCCGGCGGTATCGCCTACGTCTACGATCCTGATTCAAAGTTCCTCGTGAACTGTAATCTGGGTACAGTTGCCCTCGAAGCGCTCACTGAAGAAGCCGATATCCAGGAACTGAAGACGCTGATCGAAAACCATCATCGCTATACTGGCTCAGCCATAGCCCGATACATCCTCGACCACTGGAAGAAGTCTCTGAACCTGATTCATAAAGTCATGCCAATTGACTACAAACGCGCCCTGAAAGAACTGGCGGCCGAGCAGTTGGTGAAAGCCTGAAGAACGCTTCACAGGTCGAAGCTCGCCGCATCGTCGGGCTGGACACCAGACACGAAAAAGGCCCCGCTGGATTGAATGTCCAGCGGGGCCTTTGACTGTTAACTGCGATCGCTCAGGAGATACGATCAATTATTGGAGACTTCTAAACCTGACGCGGTGCCACCATCTGTGGCTGGTTTTTCTCCGTCCGGTTCAGGCGATGCATCCGCTTTGTCATCCGTTTCAACCGCCGATTTTTTAGACTCGGCAGCGTCGTGTTTCAACTTTTCAAGCTCCTGCTGACTGACCCTGGCGGCTTCTTCTGCGCTCGCCTTTGCGGCAGTCATGTCAGAAAGCTTCTGTTCCAAATCGGCCCGAGCTGCCTTCAGGCTGTCGCGTTCTTCAGTTGTCGCACTGAGTTCACTCTGGGTGGCTTTGAGGGTTTCGTTACTTTTGCGGCCAGCATCCCGAAGCGACGCGATCTGTTCAATACACTGCTTGTGGGCCGCTTCTGCTTTGTCCCCGCGTTCCTTCTGTGTTGCGACGGTCTGACGTTCCGTTTCCAGTTGCTGCTGAAGTGATGCAATCTGGCTTTCCAGATCGGACTTCAACTTCGCGGTATCGCTCTGCATTGTTTCAATGCTTGCTTTTGCAGCTACTAATTCCTCCTGAATGCCCCGGAGCTGAATTTCCATGTCGTCAGCATCTTCGGCACGGCTGAGAGCATCCCGGTAATTCATCATCTCTCGGAATGTACCATCCTTTGCCTTGTACCAGCGGTTCGAGCCTCCTCCGGACGTCGAGCAATGATCGGTGTGGGGCTGACAGCAGGTCGGAGCAGCAGCCGTACGACACTGACGGTGGGTCGCCTCGGCAGCCGCGCCGCTCGTGGCCGCCACCATCAAGAGGATTAGAACACGTTTCATGAAAATGCCCCCAATTTTAACAGAATTAGCCAGTGGTCCGAGACGTTCAACCTCGAAAGGAGAGACAAACGCTGCTTAAAGTTTGCCCAAACGTCGTGGTTTGACAACATTTATTCCGGTTGTCGTGCCGAAGTCCCGGGGGCTGGGATTGAAAAGGCGGATTCTGCGCTGTTTAGGGGTAGGTTTCGTTCAAGTCGCAATAACCGCGAGAATTTACCACTTACCCAGTTATTTTGCGTGTCCTCGGGCTGGATTTTTCCATACCCAGACATCTTCTTCCCGCAGTCGCAGGTAGCTGTTATAGCGGACTTCGGCAATCAATCGCTGTGAAACTGCCGCTTTGACGCCGCATCCGTCTTCATGAGTATGCGTACAGTCGGGAAAACGACAGCAGGCGATGAAGGGACGGAATTCGATAAAATAGCCGTCGACTTCTTCCAGTGAAATGTCCCACAATTCAAACTGCCGGATGCCAGGAGTGTCACAAACCCAGCCACCGAACGAAAGAGGCACGAGGCGGGCTCGGCGGGTAGTATGCGTTCCTTTGCGAGTCCAGTCGCTCACGTCTGCTGTCTGCAGACCTAGTTCCCGATCAACGCAGTTGAGGAGCGAAGACTTTCCGACACCACTTTGACCGCTGACGGCCGTTTGTCGATGTTTGAGCAGATGGCGGAGTTGATCGATTCCGCGTCCATCCACGGCACAGGTCAGGACCACATTGTAACCAATCCGGCCGTAAGATCTTACATGCTGTAACAGGGTGGCGGGATTAACGAGATCGATTTTGTTGATGCAGATGATTGGTTCAATATTCAGCCGTTCGGCGCTTACCAGAAAGCGATCAATCAGTTGTGGTTTGAACTCGGGATCAGCTGCCGTCCCAACGATGAGGACCTGATCAATATTGGCAACCAGGATGTGTTCGCGTCCCTGGCTCCCTCGTGACAACAAGCCATGACGTGGCTCTACCCGTTCAATGACGCCTTGATTCGCATCACCCTCCTGACGAAACAGGACTCGATCACCCGTGACGACGACATTGCGTGAGTCACGTGCCATCGATTTCAGAACACCTCGAATCGAACAGGCAAATTCGTGCTGATCAGTATCATCCCGCACCATGATGTGCAGGCCGATAAAACTGGTAACTCGACCGCGCCGCAGTCCGTCTTCCGAGACAACCCGCAGCAGTTGATTCCCCTGCGAGGAAACGCCTACGAGGGTTCTGCGCCGCGAGAGTTCGCCGCGCCCTGTGACTCGCTCAGAATGATCAACGTCAGCGGCTGATTCCTGATCATTCAGCAATTCGCCAGTCAGATTCTGTTGCCGCGTGCGAACTTGTTTATTGCGCCGCAGATCGACACGGACTTTCTTTCCATGCTGGGGGCGATGCTGCTTGCGTCCTTTATCTGCCATTTACTTCACCGACGCAGCAGCAATCTGGTTGTCCACTTTGCGGATTCCAGGCTGCAGACGAATGAGGTTGGCGGCAAGACGGCTGGTTCCCAGGGAATCGACGGACCCCGTGAGCACCGCGACACCGTCAGGCCGGACTGCCACTTCGATCGCGGCCAGCTCCGGTCGGCTGGAGACAAATCTCTGGAGTGATGCAACGTTTGCACTGGCCAGGCGTCCTGTCATTTGCGATTGGGATGTCGTGGGAAATGGAAATGCGACGCGCAATGTGGTTCGGATTTCACGAGGTGTCCCGGTTTGTTGCGCCGTGTTCTGCTGCATCTGATTGTTCTGGATAGCCTGAAACTGGCGATTGCTGCCCTGTTGAATCGCGGCCTGGCTGGAACCGCCAATAAACCCCTGTGTCGCATTGGATCCGATAAACGACTGAGCGGCATTCGACGTGGCAGTCGACTGGCCAGGTACCGTCCCCCCGAAGGTACTCTGCCCGGAAAGGCCACTGCCGTTTGCTCCACCCTGGCCTGCTGATGTCCCTGTATTCGCAGAGCCTGTTGAGCCACTGCTGATTCCACCGGATCCGGTGCCGCCGGTGAATCCACCCTGACCCGAGCTGCCGGTGTTTCCTACCGTCTGGGCGGCCACGGTTGAGACCAGAAACACAGAAACACCGAGGGTAATCAGGAATCGCAATGGAGTTTTCATGATTGCTACTTTGTATTTCGACAAATGTCAGCGACCGGACGTGACTTGTTCTGGTTCTCTAAGTATCGCAAAATCACCCCCGACTTGTCGAATAGTAACTTTAGAAACCGCAAAATGGTGCCTTTACTCCGGGAGAAGATCCATCCTGTACCGTTGTCGTGGAAAAATCAAGGGGCGATCTATTCCGGCTGGGCGAACTTTTTCGATTGAGTCGCAGGCGAGAATGCCCGCCAAAACAACAATCTAAGCACCAACCTTGCCCCGCGATGGGTATACTCTGGTTTGCAGGCTGCTGGCAGCATTCCCTGCCTGGTGCTCTGTCAAGCCTCAGAAAAGGGGTCAGGAACCAATAGCCAATTGGCCCGAAGGGTGCTCCGCACTATTGGTTCCTGACCCCTTTTCTGAGGCACTACTCCTCATTTCATTGCTTACAGAGCACTATTCGCACTTACAACGCTCTGGATTGTGAAACCATGCCTCCTCGTCGCCCCATTTCCGACACTGACAAAAACAAACGCAAGCCGGCAAAACGCAGGCCGGTGACAGGCCCCGCGCGCGGCACGTCTAAAAAAGGGCCGGCCGGGCCCGCTGTGCGATCACCACGCACGTCGGTAAAACATTCGCGACCCGCCTTTAATGTGCCGGAAGCACGAGGGGCTCGGTCCGCCCCTGGAACCCCGTCAGATGTTCAGCCCGCTCAAACGGAAAAATCATCGGATGAAATGCGGCTGCAAAAGTTCCTGGCCATGGCCGGTGTAGATTCGCGGCGTAATTGTGAAGACTACATTCGAACAGGCCGAGTGACGGTCGATGGCGAAGTTGTAACGGATCCGGCCCGCGGAGTTGATCCGACCACTCAGGACATTCGGCTGGATGCTGAGCGATTACGGCCCCCGCGTTTTCGCTATTTCCTGGTCAATAAACCCCGAGGTTTTCTGTGCACGAATTCTGATCCACAGGGACGACCGCGGGCGATCGACCTCGTTCCGGTCAACGATCAGCGATTGTTCACTGTGGGTCGTCTGGACGAAAGCACCGAGGGAATGCTGCTCGTTACAAATGATGGAGATCTCGCGCAACGCATGGCGCATCCTCGCTTCGAAGTCATCCGCCGCTATCGCTGCCTGGTAGCCGGTTTTCCACAACCGGAGACTCTGCATGAACTGCGTGAAGGGATGTATTTCGCCGAGGGATTCTTTAA
>JAGQQS010000500.1 GCA_020426105.1 Planctomycetaceae bacterium | reverse complement strand
AATACGCGGCGTTCAACGTCAAACGGTGATTCAGATCCGTTGGGATCATATCCATAGTGCAATGCAATGTCGGTCATGCCAAGCTGCAACTGCCGCAGCATGACGGACGCCGCTCGGTATGTCTTTGACTGCCGCAGCTTAAGATACAGGTCTTCAGGGAGCGGTTCGCCGGTTTCATAGTGAATGGCCATCTTCATCAGAGTCGGCCGATGCAGGCACCAGTTTTCCATAAACTGACTGGGCAATTCAACGGCATCCCATTCAACCCCACTGATACCTGCCGCATCACGAAAATCGACCGTTGTCAGCATATGCTGCAGACCGTGTCCGAATTCGTGAAACAGCGTTTCGACTTCCCGGAACGTCATCAGGGAAGGCACGTTGTCTGTGGGGGGCGTACTGTTGCACACCAGATGCGCGACGGGAAGGCGTGTACCGTCCGAACTGACCGAACGCGCGATGCAGTCAGCCATCCAGGCACCGCCTCGTTTATCTTTTGGTCGTGAATACGGGTCCAGATAGAATCCGGCAATATGTTGCTGTGATTCGTTGAAGATGTTGTAGTAACGTACATCCGGATTCCAGACCGGAGCGTCGCCATTCGCGGACTTTACCGTGATGCCGAAGATTTGCCGGCAAAGTTCAAACAGTCCATTGAGCACTCGGTCCAGCGAAAAATACGGCCGCAACTGCTCATCGGTGAATGAAAATCGCTGTTCCCGCAACCGCTCGGCCCAGAACGCCACATCCCAGTGGGCCAACGGGCCTGAATGACCGTTCTGCTGCGCCAGTTCCGTGATTTCTTCGAGTTCTCGTTTGGCAACTTCGTGCGAGGCAGCGAGCAGGCGGTCAAACATTTGCTGAACAGCGGCGACGTCTCCCGCCATTTTTCGTGACAGACTCAGATCGGCGTAGCACTCGAAACCCAGCAGTGCGGCCTGTTCTTTTTTTAACTTCAGGATCTGACCGATCAATGGAGTATTGTCGGTCGCGCCGGAACCGGCCCGCGTGATATACGCGCGATACAATGTCTCGCGCAAGGTGCGATTGCGAGCATGCTCCATAAACGGGCCGAAGCAAGGATGATCAAGCGTAATTCGCCACGGACCGGATTCAGGTGTCGCGGCAGGCTTATCCTTATTCTCTTCCGCACGTGTCCACGCCGCAGAAGTCATCCGCCGCAGGCTGGTCGGCAATCCATCTGCATCCGCCGTGTTAGTAAGATCCAGATGGAACGCCCGCGTGGCATCCAGCAGATTGTTGGAATAGTCTGTACTGAGTTGGGTGAGTTCCTGCTCAATCGCATTGAACCTCTCGCGAGCACTGCCCTTCAGGCTAATCCCAGAGAGCTCTGCGCTTTGAATCATCCGGGTAATGATGCGTCGTTGCGCTTCCTGAAAAGATTCCCACTGCGACGAATCCCTCAGAGCAACAAGCTTGCGGTAAATGGCTTCGCTCTGACGCAATTGCAGACTGAATTCCACGATCTTCGGCATGGCGGCATCGTGCGCTTCGCGGAGCGGATCTGAATTGGCGACACTCAGCAGATGCCCGATCGGCGACCATCCGTATTCAAACAGCCGATCAATTTCTTCCATGGGATCCATGAGAGCAGACCACGAATTCTCCTCGGATGCTTCGACTTGTGCCAGAATCTGTCGACATCGATCCAGCACCGCATCTACGGCAGGCTCAATGTGTTCAGGAAGAATGCGGTCGTAAGCAGGGAGTCCAGTTTTAATCAGTAATGGATTAACGTCAGAATTCATGAATCGATTCGTTCGTCAGGGAGAATGAGATGATTTGGCAGATGAGGCTGAATACGTTTTGTACTCGCTGGACAGGAAGTCGCGAAGGTCGTTTGTCTTCATTGCCATTCGCGAGTCTCGAGGGCGGCTGGACGCTTGGAGGTTCAGCCTCCGAAGGCCAACGCTGCGAAGCGTTATGCACCGTGTAGTTGGTGTTTCCGGAATCGCTGGGTGGGACCAGCGGCTCAAAGGCCGCGCCGGCCGACCATATAACAGACACCCGGTCGGCAACGCCGTTAAGAATTTCCAAACGACAGAAAC
>JAGQQS010000499.1 GCA_020426105.1 Planctomycetaceae bacterium | reverse complement strand
GACACAGCGTGGTGACCGTCGGCGACAGTCACAATTGTGGACGATTGATTCGCCGCGTGCCGCTGCAATAAACTGCCGGCGTCAATGGAGAGTTTTTCCATGCCTTGAGTTGAATCCGGCGCGACAAATTCGACAACAAATTCGACGGCTGATGCCGCCTTTTCTCCAGCGGTTGTGATGGCTGTGCGCGTAGTGCCGGAGACTTCATAGGCCACCACATTCACCGTCGTGATTTTGCTGAGTCCCTGAATCGCCGTCTTGATCCGAGCGGCGACGGCAAATGCATCGATCGTACCTGTTGTTGTCGCACTCGTGGACTGCAGCGCAATCGGGTCTGTCGTTTCACTGCCAACTTTAATCGTGAATGTTCCTGAATCGGCAGCGTTGAGGCTGAATGTCTGCAGTGAGTTTGCGTTGACGCTGCCGTCACGCAGCACTGCTACCGCGATCGTTCCACCAGTGGGCTGCGTATTCACCGTTGCCACTGCGATGTCGCCAGTCAGCAGGTATTCGATATCCCAGCCACCGTTCGGATTGACACTCACAAAGGTCGCGTTGGTCCCCAGCACGCCGGCAGCGTTCAGTGCGGTTTGAATGTTCGACGCGGTAACACTGGCACTGGCGTCAATGTTGATAGTGGCAGTCGTCTTAGGAAGACTGCTGATCGGGTCAGTGACCGTCAATTTGAATGTTCCGGTAGCCGGAGTACCAGAAACGGTATCGGTGAGTGTCAATTTCTGAACTTCATGCACGACACTTTCCACAACAGCGTTGACAGGACCGACTGGAGTCGCCGCGGCCTTCGCCGATTTCGCCAGAGTACGAGCGGTCAGAATGATCGGTCGCACTTCACCAGCGGTGCTCGCACTAAACGTGACAACCAAACCGTTGGCGATGTCTCCGGTGACGGTGACCGCATTCGCACCCAACGATGTATTGAGTGCCGTCTCCAGATCGGTCGCCTGCGTCGTGCCCGCGACGTTAACTGTTACTGACCCGACCAGTGCTGCCTGACCTGGTCGGACGATCCGGTACGCCACATCCACAAGACCTTCCGTAGCCCCGTCAAACGTCAGCTTTTGCACCTGGTTGCCGCTTTGAGCGTATTGCGTCGTCGTGATCACTGCAGATGAGACTACCGAATCGTCAGCGGCGTTCAGTACCGAGATTGCAACGTTACCGCGTGGGAAAGAGATCGTGAATACATCACTTGCCAACTCCACAGAGGCCGGTCCCAGCGATGCCGTCAATCCAGACGCCGCAACAATCTGATTCAGTGCTGTCTTCATGCCCTCAGCGGTTTTGGCCGTTGATGCCGTGGTAATGACTGCACCGGCGTCCGTGGAAAGTCTTAACCGCACGTTGGTGATTGCCGTCGCCGCCGAAAGATCAACGCTCACTATCATGCCCTGCTGTGCGCCCTGAGCAACGACATTCTCCGGGGCAAGCTTCACCAGACTTACCAGATCGTCAACATCTTCGGCAAGCGTCAGTTTGTCATAATTGATTCCGGCACGCTGGAATGTTACGTCCCAGGCTCTCACGGCCTTACCATTGCCGTCGACAAACGAGGCTGGAGAAACCTTCACTCCCTGACCTGCGCCTTCACCCAGCGCTGTATTCAGAGCCGCTTCAATCCTCGCAGCGATTTCGGTTGAGGTCGCGGGGGTGCGAGACAGTGTCGCACCGGCTCCGGTTTCATTGTGCAGCGAGATTTCTGCGGTGGTAAACGTCGTTGTGCCGTCCGCCTTTTTGCCGCTGAGTGTAAATTGACCTGAATCTGCAGCCGGAATGACCAGGCGCTGAACCTCACGCCCATTCTGAGCGTCTGTCACGGTCAACGTATTCACTGCACCGTCGTTGATCAGATGCGTCAGATTGACGACTGTCGGTCTGGTCGCCAGGCTGTCCGACATATCAAGCGTGTTGATTGTGCTGATGTTCGGAATATCCAGCGTCACCGCCCCGGTAAGGGATTCGTAATCCAGAAACGATGTCAGCGGACGCAATCCGGTCTGTCCAATAATCGTGCCCTTGAAGTTGGTGTCACCGATGATTTTGAATGTATTCTCATTCTTCCCACCGATAATTGTGGTGTTCGCGTCCACATTGGTGATCACGATTTTGTCGTATCGAACTTCTCCAAAGTAGGCATTCCAGATGTCGGACACGTAGCTGTCGCGGAACACCTGAGGCAGGTTGTAGATTTTCTCAATAGTCAGTTGTGTCTGACCGACCGCGCCTTCTCGCAATGTCGTGACTGCTGCTCCGGCGAGTGCATTGTTATTGCCTGTGGCCTGAATCGCCTCCAGCGATGCAACATCCAGATTCTCTGAGAACGTGATTTCAAAGGCATTCGACGTCAGCCGATAAGTCCCCACACTGACCGTCATGCCGTCCAGCGCGGTGCCAATAAACGCGCTGTTCAACGCATTCGTAATTGCAGTTGCCGTGATACTGTCTTTGGAGCCAACGGTAATGTCAGCCGTTGTGATGGAACCCAGTTTCAGCCGAAATTTGCTCCCTGCCGGGGAATTGGCGGCGGTCAGAACGAGTTTTTGGATTTCCTGCTTGCCCGTGTCTTCAAAGGCAAACTCCATCGCACGTGTGACGTTGCTGAAGTCGAGTGTCAAATCGTGACCATTCGAGGTCAGCACGCCGGAGTCAATTGTCAGTTCGCCGAATTTGCGCAGGGCCGCCGGAACCAGAGCCTGCTTCGCCACATCCCACAGGGTATTGATGACTTCATTGCCAAAATACAGCGTACTGTCGGCATTCGGGGCAACGACGGTCTCCAGCGAGTTTAGTCCACCTCCGCTTTGCCCGTCCTGGATCGTCGTCACGCTGGTCGTCACGGAACTGGTTGATGCCACAAGCCCGGTCTTTGTCACGGTAATATCCGCAACATTCGTATCTCCAGGCGCTGTAAACTGAATATCAAATGTCTGATCGTTCGCGGTTCCGGATCCCACTGGCGTGACGATAACTTTGAATTTTGACAGACTGAAAGTGCTCTGGCGAACCGCGTCGATCGCCGCTTTGATGTTCGCCGCCGTAGTCGCAGGCGTCGTATTCCAGGTGATGGCATCTGTCTTGCGATCACCGATGTTCAGCACAAATGTCCCACTGGCAACGTTCGTGAAAGCCACACGCTGTACTTCGTTACCGGACTGTCCTTCCTGCAGGGTAAACGCACCCGTTGGATACGTTAATGCGGGCGCTGTGAGCGAGACACCCGTGACATCGGTGGTTGTGGAGTTCGTGAATTCTACCTTATAAATGCCCAGTCCTGTCGCAGTGACATTCGCAGTTCCACCCGCAGTCGTGATCGCCGCCTTGATGTTGGCGGCCGTTACTTTGGGGTCGCTGCTGACCGTGATATTTGCCGTCGTATGGGCCGCGCCATTATTGAACGCCAATTGAAACGTGCCGCCACTGGCCATGGCCAGATTGAACTGCCACAACGCGTTGTTGCCTGTGCCGCCTGCCTGTATCTGCGTGGGAGCGGCAGGTGTGTCGTATGTCAGGCCGGTGTCATTCAGGACAAGCGATGCGATGTCCGTATTTGCAGGCTTCAGAAATTCAATGTTGAACGTGCTGATCGAACCCACGATCACGCTGACCGCGCCCGTCCCCAGAGCTGCGTTCAGCTCGGCCTGAATGTTCGCAGCCGTCGCCGCGTCGTCAGCACCGACTGTGATTGTCTTGTTGACGGTGAGGCTGTTTGTCGCATCGTTCAGCGTCAGCACAAATGTCGATCCGGATTTGGCACCCCCCAGAGAAATCGCCTGAATTTCATTGAAGCTGCCGGCTCGAGTGACATTCACCACATCCCCGGATGCGAAGCTGCCCGTGACGTTCCGGAACCCTGTAAAATAACCGGGCTGATTCGCCAGAGACACGGTCCCGTTGCCAGCGATCAGTTTTCCGTTGCTCAAAACGAAACTGAGTGGACTCGTGACCTGCGCCAGATCCAGCGTATCGTTTCCGCCGCCCTGACCTTCGATGACGGTATCCGATCCCCAGCCATTCTGCAGGATGTAGGTGTCATTATCGCCGCCGCCGATGAGCACATCGTTTCCTGCGCCGCCAAGCAGTTGGTCGTTGCCTGTGCCGCCCTGCAGATTGTCGTTCCCTGCGCCCCCGGAAAGAACGTCATCACCCGCGTCACCTTTGATGGAATCCGCACCGGTGCCGCCCTGAATGTTGTCATTGCCACTGCCGCCGCTGAGCGAATTTGTGCCGTTGCCGCCCGAAATGCTGTCGTTACCGGCTCCACCGCTGATCGTGTCGTTGCCCGTTGATCCGATCAACGCATCGTCGCCATCGGAACCATGGATCGTGGAATTCGACGCGCCGGTGTAAATGAGATCATTTTTGCTGCCCCCGGTGGCTGTCGTCGCACCAATCAGCACCATGTCTTTACCGGCCGGACCAGCCAGGATGCTCTGGATTGAATCGATCCCGTTCGCGGCGTAGGCGGCAACGCCCGGTGTCACGGTGGATACTGAAGCTGCACCGCCCGAGTTACCGCTGCCATCGAGAAGCTGGCTGCCATCAACAGTGAACTCAGGATGATTGGCTGCGATGCCAAATTCGATGGTCCAGTGTGTCGCATCAACCGCGACGACGGTAAACATTCCCGGCCCTGCCAGACTGTCGAGTTCCGCCTGAATGTTCGTCTTTGTCGTTGCTGGTGTAGAACTGAACGCAATCGGCGAAGTTCGAAAACCTCCCAGAGACAGCGTAAACGAACCGCTTGCCGCTCCTGAAATCGTCAGTTGCTGTTTTTCCAGAGTCGCTGCTGGCGCTGTGCCGGTATTCAGCCCGGTGACGACTTTCGCAACGGTATCCACGACAATCGGCGCCGGACTGTTGTAGCTGCTGTAGTCGAGAATGTTCTGACCACCAACCGGAGTTGTGATATCGCCTTTCAGCGCAGTACTGCTGTTGATGCGATAGGTGTTTGTGCCCGTGCCGCCGACAATTCTTGAGATACCATCGGCCAGCACTTCGTACGTGTAAATCTTTGTCGTTGCGCCTGTCGTTTTGGAAACACGCGCGGTCACCGTTACTTTGCCGTCATCGTTCAGCACAAACTCCAGATCGTGTGTGACTGCACTAAAGTCCAGCGTCCCTTTCGTGAGTCCCGATGCCTGATCATCGATCGTGAATGTCGTCCTGGGCGCGGTCGCCGTTGATGGCAGATAGCCCCAATCATCGTGGAAACGGTAGAGGTTGGTTTGATCACCACCCACGATTTTTTCGATAAATCGGGCGTTGGTGATCTTATTCGCCGTCGCCGTGGTACCGACAACCTGGACGCCCTGAGGGCCGGACGCCGCAACGCTGGAATAGACGTCAATCGTCGCTGCGATCGACGTGATTGGTTCAAACTCAATCGAATCGCCGGTGCCACCTGCCTGCGTTTCGGTGACAGTATCGTCGCCCCAGGCACCTTCGAAGATGTACCTGTCGTTGTCGTCACCACCTGCCAGAGTCTGATTGCCCGCACCGGCGATCAAAATATCGCCACCCGCACCACCGACAGCGTTGAGCCCGGAAATGGAGCCCAGATCCAGAATCTGTCCACCACTGCCTGTGCTGACCTGACTCACCATTGAAGCGGTAAAGCCCGTCAATTTCGTCCCGTTCGGGAGTGGCTTCGTACTGAGACCAGCGACGTCAATTCGGACATGGCCGGACGTATCTACTGGTCCGTCAGGAAAACTCAGCCGGATCTTTCCAGTGAAGCCCGTCGTCTTCACGACAGAATCTACCTGCGATCCGTCGAGAAACACGAGATCGACGACGTCGGTCGCAGACGCTGTTTTGCCTGTTGTGATTTTGCCGACTTTGGCATTGTTTGAAATCACAGCTGCGGAACCATCGCGCGTAATCTGTTGCAATGTCTTCGCGCTGTTCTTTCCGGCCGCCAACTGGAGATTTGGTATCGCTGACAGATCAAGCGTACCAATGCCTACCTTGTTCAGGACAAACTGTAGTCGCTGGGCCGGACTGTTACCGGCGACAATCTTCGGAACACCCCCGTCGCCTTCTTTCAGCACGTAACTGGCTGTCGTGACGGTCGTCCCGACAGTCCGCGACACCAGAATATTCGTCTTTGCTGCGCCGGAGACTTTTGAAAGCGTCACGACCAGGTTACCCGACACGGCCGTCAGGTTCAGCTCATCGACGTTGGGATTCGTATCCGCAATGTCCCGTACGGAACCATTGAAGTCGCCAACAGCAGCAGTGAGAACTTTGCCTGTTACGTTGGAAAGTAGCGTCCGATTCTCCAGAATTTCAATCTGCAGCGAATCTGCAAACTGCTTCCCGGCGACTGCTCTGCCCCCGCGTTTAGCCTTGCGTGAACGTCCCTGAAATCCGATCTTTAATGAACGTAACCATTCTTCGAGTGACATAATCGTTGCCCGTTTGCTATGAATTGATAGACGGTATCTGAACAAATTGAATCAAAGCCCTCAGGGCGCAACGAGGGCGCCGGGGCTGCTGAATGCCGTGCTGCGATTCGGATTCCGCTGACGTCCAAATCAGCTGGTCAGCACCTAATAGCGAAGCTCAACCGCGAGCGTCGGCCCCATCAATGCCAGGTTCGAACCGACGCCAAACACGTCGTCTGACAGTGAGTCGCTCATCCAGTACTGCGTTTCCCAGGCAGTACGAACCTCAAGCAGCATGTGGTTAGGCAGATTGCGATTCCATGCCAGCCCCAACTGGTTGTCGAAGGTCTTCATCACTTCATCCTGAATCGTACCTCGAGGCACGTTCAGCAGCAGTGACCCCGTCCGGATGTCTCCAATCATCAGGGAACCCCGCACGTTTCCAAACAGAGACAAACCACTGTGTCCCAGAATTCGCCGGGCACTGATTCCAATAGTTGGACCGATGCCCTCGAACGTGACCACGCCGGGGTTGTAGAGCGTCAGCGCCGGATTTGAGTACTGCAGTTTTCCGTAACGCAGACCTCCGCAAACTTCCAGGTCCCAGTGACGCATTCCCTGGGCCAGAGTCACTTCCCCATCGACGGCCTGAACATCAATTCCGAATTTTGCGGGGGCATAAGGGGCAATGTAGGGCGAGCTGTTGTCGAACGACCAATACCGTCCGCGGATCCCGAGTCCTGAATCATTGACATACCCGAGGACGTAACGCACACCTGACTGGTAGCTCGTGTCAAACACCCGCCCCGCAGTAAAGCCGAACACAGAATTCATCCCCGAGAACGCGGGTTGCAGGAATGTGACTTCCACGGATCCAAACAGCCCGCCGGTGCCGGCTTCCTGCTGCAGCAATCGCTGCTCGATCACGGCTCCCGGGTCCGGAACAGTTTGATACTGGCTTTGGCTCAACTGGGCCTCCAGCCGCTGGATGCGTTGTTCCAGCTCGACATTTTTCTGCGTGATCGCTGATTCAAACAGCGAGGTTTCCTGCTGCGGCATCGAAGTCAGGAACGCAGGACATATTGTCTGTGCGGATACAGCTGACGTTGTATCATCGATTTGAGACTGGCCTTCCGCAGTCAATGCGACGCATGAAACGCAGAATCCCAAAAACAATGGCAGTCCAAAGTTTCTCACGGTCACTCCCTCCTGGAGCATCCTGACTTACATCAGAACGAACTTAGCGATCCTGAAACCAACAGTTGTTCACAGGAAAATCTGCTGACTCAAAACTGAAAACGACTCAGCTCCAATGTGCAGCCGAGTGTACCGTACTGATTCGGCAATTGAGCCCGTTCCGATCTTCCACTTCGGTACGTTACACTGCAGTATTCGCCGATCATCTCAACGCAGATCCACTGATCGGAACAGATGGAACAACAAGCACGATCGGGAGTCGCGTCAGAATCTGCACCTCTTTCGAGGAGCCGCAGGAAGTAGTGTCACCGATTGCCAGATTTCAGGCCGCCAACTCATGTTTTTGGCTGTCTGAGGTGCATAGTTGTGCGGTGCACATAGTTGTCCGATTGCCAGATTTCAGGCCGCCAACTCATGTTTTTGGCTGTCTGAGGTGCATAGTTGTACGGTGCATGGCATAGTTGTGCGGTGCATGGCACCTTTGTGCCAGGCACTTCAAATGTGTGCAACAAAAGTCGATGAAGCCATCCGTTTCGGCGTGACTGAGTCAGAGAA
>JAGQQS010000498.1 GCA_020426105.1 Planctomycetaceae bacterium | reverse complement strand
AAAAAGATTTGACGTTCGGCATCTCCGAAAATTTTTCTACCGGCAAATTTTTATACCCTGATTTTTGTTCCTCACAACAAACAATCAGGTGCCAGGCACCAGAGTGGCCTGCCCCAGGCACCAGAGTGGCCTGCCTTATTTCTCCCAGTGATCGACACTTCGTTGCGGTGTCAGGATGTGACTGCTGAGACACGTGCGACAAAAGTCGATGAAGCTATCAGTTTCAGCGTGTCTGAGCTGAAAAATACGACCATTTTCAATCGCAATTCATCACTCAGAGAGTGATGGCTACTTTTGTCACACGTGTCTGCTGAACATTGCGCTCCGGTGCATGGCACCACCTGCGTAGAGTGTGCGCCGACTGTGAAGATTTCATCGAAAGTGCAGATCTAATTGGGGAATGCCTTGTGATTGCCCATCGTGCGCGTTAGTTTCGCTTGCCTGGCGGTACTTTGAGAATGGCAATTGCGGGATTTGATGATGGCGTCACCAGATGGAGCACCCGATTTTTCCAAGGCAATTGCTGCTCTCGATGATTGCTCAGAGCTTACCGGGTCAGGGATTATCATCTCATTGTCCAACGGCAAGGTTTACGAAGTGCGCACCGGGCCGCGCCGCATGTGGACCTTCATCTCGCAGCGCTCGATGGAGCTTTCGGCTCCGGTTCCGGCCAGCGAAAGCGCCTTTGACCAGTTCTGGGATCGCTGGGGCGACACCGTATTGAACTGCGGATCTGCCGGTGCCACGGGAATTGCGATCTATCTGTCCGGCGGCACAGCGACTCCTTTAGTTGGCGCCTTTGCGCTCAACTCGGCCGCCCTCTGCGGCATGAGCGCCGGAAAGGCCATTGAGCACGATCAATGGAAAGCTCTTGAAAAAGAAGGTGGCACAGAATTCAAAGTTTACTTCAGCATTGAGACGCTCATGTCGCTAGCCGACCTTTGCAACGGAATGTCAGGCGCGGTGAAAATGCTCAGGGAATGGAAACAGGCAGGCAAACTTGCAAAGCTGAAGAATCTGATCGACGCCAAAGGGAAAAAAAGTAACGGAAAGACTTTGGCGAAACTCATTCAGGAGGTTGATCCGAAATTCAATCCTGCTGCCATAGGGAAGAAGGGAAAAAAGGCCCGGTTGCTGAAAGCCGGACATACTGTCCTTGATACCAACAAATTCAAGAGTCTGACCAACCAGCGCGTGCGGGTCGTCTTCGATGCGATCAGCAACGCGTTCACCTTACTTGGATCGCCTGATTTCGTAAGTACTTCGGGTACCCCTGGCAGGGTGGAGTTGCTTTGGGATATCCTCATCACGCAAATAGATGAGGCGAAGTCAGAAGAATAGTGAGTCACTCTCCTCTTCTACAATGCATGCTGCTTTGGTTTACAGATTCACGTAACGAGCCATATAGGTGCCACGCCCTATTTTGCTGTTTCCCGCACCAAATACTTTACCAGCCTGCTCTTGTCGTGGACGAGGCGACGAGTCCCTGGAAATTATGGTTCGCAGGACTCGTGGCCTCGTCCACTACGGTAGCCTGGGGTAAATGAAGTCGTCGTCACGTCAATGGCCGCGAGCGGCGCTGCATGGGCTTTCAAAAACGTTACTTACGTTGTCTGCCGCTTCTGAGCAGTCGCGGCGGTGATCACCTGCGGTGTCCCCCAAAAAGCGCCGCACCATCCGCGAGTTCTCGTCTGAATCGGGTTATGCGTTCCAATAATTCCGTCAGAAGCTGATCGTCGCTTATCACGTCGTGACAAATGTGATCAATTGTCGGGAACAGACCTTCTGAAATACGGGTTTCAATCATAGTCCGGGCAAGCTTGTGAATTCGCGTCGACAGACCGCGCCGCAATCGCCAGGTGTAACTCAGGACGAGAACGCCGGACCAGATCACCAGAAAGATCGTCGCCGGAATGTAAAAATCGACGGTGAGCAGTGGTTCAGCCACGTTTGCCCGGCCGACAATCGGTGCCAGAAACGAACTCCAGAAGAAATTGTGCCCAACTCGACCGACAACAAACAGAACATACAGCAGAAACAGGACTTCATAGCGACAGCGTGTCAGGGCTTTGCAGTTCTCCTCCGCAAGTTCTTCGATCAGTTCATCGATGGCGCGACGCGCATCGCCGAGAAACTGATTTTCCACGGATGATGCCTGTCGGCGGAGTTGTGTCAGGTCCCGGCGACCGTTGAATTCCTCTGAATCGATTCCGGCAGAATGGACGTATCCGGACACCGTCATTCTGGATTCCTGCAGGTTTTGATCTGAGATTCCGAATGATGCCAGCCGTTCGAGTGACGAGTCGGCTTCCTGCTCCTCCGCTCGCGACTTAAGCCATCTTGCGCCCTGCATGGCACCAATCAAAGCCATTTGTGCGGAGGAACGAGCCCGAAAGAAACTGAACGAGGCGATAAACGCTCCAAGACCATTGTACAATCGCAGTACCGAGGAAAACGGACTGAAGCCCCAGATATTCGTCACGGCGCTG
>JAGQQS010000497.1 GCA_020426105.1 Planctomycetaceae bacterium | reverse complement strand
GCATCAGCTGCGGCCATGGCAGCTCTGGACCGTATGTCAGCGGTTCAGGATCGACTTGTTGCCGGGCAGCAGCAGACGCTGCAGGCGTCGACTCAGATTACAAAACTTGACGAACTGCTGACAACTATTATTCACAGCAGCCAGAATACCGAAGTCGCTGCAAACTCGATGGATGGTATGGTTGCCCTGCAGAACCGCATCATCGCGGCCTCCAACAACTATGAGCAGGCCAGCGAAGGCATCAGCAATCTTGCGGAACTGACGCAGCGGATGGTGGCTCAGTCTGATGAACTGAAAATTGCGGCGACGCGATTCGATGAATTCGTCGGAGTGGCAGATTCTATGGAGCTTGCCGCCGCAAATCTGGCAGATGCACGAGAAACCGTGGCAAGCCTGAATGCGCTCAAGGATCAGCTTATTGCTGCGGGTGACAATCTGACGGTCGCACAGGATAATACTCGTGATCTGGTGGCCATGAACGACACACTCAGCAGCGACAGCCTGAAGCTGGATACTTCACGCCGGAATCTGGATTCGCTGGTGGCTTTGGGAACGACGCTGAGTGGTCAGTCACAGCACGTCGCATCCGCGATTCAGAATCTCGAAATTATGGACGACTTCCGCAGTGAACTGGCGGCACATGTCAAGTCACTTGAAGGCGTTCGTCGTACGATGATGGAGATCGCGATGATGGAATCCACACTGGGGCGAGTTGCTCAGGTCGTGGAGCCGCTGACTCAGATCGGTAATCTGCGACGGCTGTCCGAGGACGAGATGCGGGAAGCCGCTCGCGTTATTCTGGATCGCCGCATCACGCGATTTTCTCAGGTGGAGTCCGGTGGCGAAACTGGTGCGACGCACGAAGGCACGCGGGCCATGGAGAATACATCTGCGGATCGTGGGTCAGAGGAACTCGTACCGCTGCCACCTGAAGCTCGATAAGAATTAAGCACTCCGGGCCGAGGCTGCCAGGAAAGACATCCAACATCCCCGACCCACCGACGGCACGCAGGCTCCCTGCGTGCCGTCTCGCGTTTGGATGCTAATGTCAGCCCATCGCTGTGCAGGTCAGCACAGGCATCTCGGAGGCGGGTGCAGAGTTGCGGGTGGGGGACTGGCGATCCTGAGAGAGCCGTAACAACAAGGTTTGGTCAGCTTGCAACGCGAATTCCGGGGTCTATACTGACCACGGCGTTGAGGGTACGTGTGTGCGGGCTCAAACGATACTGGCTCTTCGGTCGCAGCGACCGCTTTAACTTAATGAGGATTTTCAATGAGTGTTCGTATAGGACAAACGGCTCCGGGACTCGACCTGGCTTTGCAGGCATACGATCGTACAAAAGACGGAACCGACCAGCAGTTTCAGAATCTGAAGCTGGCCGACTTCAAGGGCAAATGGGTTTGTCTTTATTTCTATCCGCTGGACTTCACATTCGTCTGCCCGACTGAAATCGTGGCATTTGACAAGGCTCTGGGGGAATTCAAGGATCGCGAAACCGTCGTGCTGACGGGCAGCACTGACAGCGTCTACAGCCACAAAGGCTGGTGCGATTCGCACAAGGAACTGGGGCAGCTCAAGCATCTGATGATCGGCGATACAAGTCACGAGCTGTCGAAAGCGTACGATGTGCTTGACTGCACAAAAGGCATCGCGTACCGAGGCGTGTATCTGATCGATCCCGCTGGTGTTTTGCGATGGCTGGCAGTTCATGACCTTGGCGTTGGCCGCAACGTGGATGAAGTTCTGCGAGTGCTGGATGCCTTGCAGACCGACAAGCTGTGCCCATGTAACTGGAAGCCTGGTCAGAGTACTCTGAATTAGCGACTATGTCCGACGTATCGTCCCGACTTCAATTCGCGCTGCAAATGGCTGCGGCAGCGTCCGAAATCATCCTGAAGCATTATCAGGTTGACGGTTTGCTGGTGGAATCCAAGTCGGACGATTCGCCGGTGACAGCGGCCGATCGCGGGGCAGAAGAGCTTATTCGCAGCATGTTGGCCGACCAGTTTCCTCAGGACGGGATTCTGGGCGAGGAGTTTGCTTCGATTCCCGGAAAGAATGGCTATCGCTGGATCATCGACCCGATCGACGGCACGAAACCTTTCATCCACGGCGTGCCCCTTTTCGGGACGCTGATCGGGATTGAACTGGACGCGCGCATGGTGGCGGGCGTGTGCCGTTTCCCGGCGTTGCATGAAGTTGTTTATGCCGCGGAAGGTCATGGATGCTGGTGGCAGATCCGCGGGCAGGATCCCAGACGGACGCAGGTCAGCCGGATCAAATCGCTCGGTGACGCTCGGATGATGTTTACAGAGCCAACACACTGGAAAACAACCGGGCGGTTTGATTCAATTGTTGGAGTCATGAATCAGGTTAAGATTGCGCGGGGCTGGGGCGACTGCTACGGTCATGCGATGGTTGCGACCGGGCGTGCTGAAATCGCCATCGATCCGCTGATGTCGCCCTGGGATATTGCAGCATTGATCCCGATCCTGCGTGAAGCGGGTGGGTCGTGCACAGACTGGAAAGGCGACGAAACAGTGACGGGGGGCGATGGAGTCTCAGTCATCCCCGAGCTTAAAGAGGCCGTGTTGTCTGTGCTGAAGAATGCACCACCGCTGCCGAAATGAAATTCCACGACTCAAGGTATTGACTATGCTTGCTCTGCTTTCACGATTGATTTTTTTGATCGCTGTGTCAGTCATGTTGTCTTCTGCCGGATGTTCCGATGCCGACCGGAATCAGCCGATGTCTATGGATGAAGCTCTCGCGAGCCTTGAACAGGCTCGCAAGGATTCACAACAGCCACCACCGCCGATTGAGGATTCGGACGGGACCGAGTCCGAGGAAGAAGAGGAGCTGGGAAGCGACGAGGTGGATGAAACCGTGCCGCAGACCGGGACATTCACCGTCCGTGTAGAATCATCAGCCGGGGACTACACGATCGAAGTGCATCGCGACTGGGCTCCCCGCGGAGCGGAGCGTTTTTATCAACTTGTGAAAGCTGGCTACTATGACGAATGCCGTTATTTTCGAGTTGTGCCGGATTTCATGGTGCAGTTTGGAATGCACGGCAATCCGGAAACGCATCGCCAGTGGGACCGGAACATTCGTGATGATGCAGTGAAGCAGAGCAACAAACGCGGATTCGTGACATTTGCGACCTCTGGCAAACACAGTCGCACGACTCAGATTTTTATTAACTACTCCGACAACTCACGTCTCGACAGCATGGGATTTGCACCCTTTGGAAAAGTAACTGAAGGGATGGAGCATGTTGATTCCATCAATCCGAAGCACGGAGAATCGCCTGCTCAGAGGAGTATCGAAGATCGAGGCAATGCCTACCTCCAGCAAAATTTTCCTGATCTGGACTTCGTAAAGAAGATGACGATCGTGAGTGAGGCGTCTGAGTGAGGCCGGGGATTATTGTTCCCATGCCTTGCTGCGTTCGAGCGCCCGTTTCCACAATTGCGTTTTGACATCGCGTTCGGAGTTCTTCATGGCGGACGTAAACCTGGCGTCAGCTTTCCATTGAGAATCTATTTCACGTTTGTTCTTCCAGAATCCTACAGCCAGGCCAGCCAGATAGGCGGCACCCAGTGCCGTCGTTTCCTGGACCACGGGCCGCACAACGGGTACATCGAGCAGATCGGCCTGAAACTGCATAAGCAGGTTATTGGCCGAAGCGCCGCCATCAACTCGGAGTTCGCGCACCCTGAGTTTAGTATCGGCCTGCATCGCAGTGAGCACATCAGAAACCTGGAACGCAATGCTTTCCAGCGCTGCTCGGGCGATATGTGCGGAGGTCGTACCACGTGTGAGGCCGATGATCAGCCCCCGCGCCCATGCGTCCCAGTGAGGCGCCCCGAGACCGGCGAACGCGGGCACAACGACGATGCCTCCGGAGTCCGGTACTTCCCTGGCCAGCGATTCAATATCTTCCGATTTACGAATAATCCCCAATCCGTCTCGCAGCCATTGAACAACGGCCCCTGCGATGAAAATGCTGCCTTCGAGTGCATATTCCGTCTTACCATTGATCTTCCATGCGACGGATGTCAGAAGATTGTTTTTCGAGGTCACTGGTTTGTCACCGGTATGCATTAACATAAAGCAGCCGGTGCCATAGGTGTTCTTGACCATTCCTGGTTTGTGACACATCTGTCCAAAAAGTGCTGCGGACTGATCACCAGCGATCCCGGCCACAGGGATTTCGGCGCCGAACAAATCAGTGGATCCGAAAACTTCACTGGACGATCGCACGTCCGGCAGAATTTCCAGCGGAATGTCGAACATTTCCAGCAGCTTATGGTCCCACTGGTCTTTATGAATATTGAACAGCATCGTGCGGCACGCATTGCTCGGATCCGTCGCGTGGACGCGACCGTTGGTCAGTTTCCACAGCAACCATGAGTCAACCGTACCGAACGCCAGTTCTCCCCGGGCGGCGCGTTGTCGGGTTCCCTTGACGTGTTTCAGGATCCATTGCAGTTTTGTTGCCGAGAAGTACGCATCCAGAATCAGGCCCGATTTTCTGCGGATCATGCGTGTGGCGTGCGTTGTGCGAAGTTTGTCACAGGCATCTGCCGTTCGGCGATCCTGCCAGACGATCGCGTTGCAGACGGCTGCACCTGTTCGACGATCCCACACAATAGTGGTTTCGCGCTGGTTCGTAATGCCGATGGCTGCGATCTGCCGCGCTTCGACCTGCGCATCACGCAGTACTGCACGTGCGGTGGCAAGCTGTGAATCCCAAATCTCTTCCGGATCATGCTCGACCCAGCCGGGTTTCGGGAAATACTGTTTAAACTCCTGTTGCGCTGCTGCAATTGCGACTCCTGCTGCATCGAACAGGATGGCACGACTGCTCGTTGTGCCCTGATCAAGCGCCAGAATAAACTTCATGAATGCCGGACCTTTCAATTCGTCGACTATCGAGCATCAGCAACCAGTTTCTCGAAAGCCTGTCGCTGAGCGATCAGTGCAGCAACTTTGTCTGCAGGTTCCGTACGGGCTTCAAGCAGTATCCAGCCAGCATACTCGACACCTTTGAACAGGCGAAACAGTTTGTCGTACGGATAATCGCCCTCTGTCAGTTCACGTACGTGAGTCGTTGCCCCCAGACGATGCCTGACGAGGTTAAAATTATGTTCAAGACCGTCGCCCCTCAGGTCTTCTGCATTGGAATTCCAGCAGACAGCCACATTCGGATGTGTGGCCACGTCAAATATGGCCTTCATCACAGGCAACTCGCTGGTGCCCGAACCATGAACTTCGACCCGAATCTGCTGACCGTATTTCTGTCCATATTCGGCAACTTCGTTCAGGGCATTGCCGATCTGAGCGATCGTCTGCTCTCGCGAAACGTCTTTGGGAAATCCATTGGGTTTCACCTTTACGCCGGAACCGCCACAGTCATGCATCAACTGTACGTACTGTTTTGTGAGTTCAATATTGGCCTTTACTTTGTCCGGATCCGCTTCGTGAAACTGCGCGTTGGATCCGTAGCCGACCAGTTCAACAGGGCTGGCTTCGAACCTCTTCTGCACTTCCCGCCGTTCTGCTTTGGACAACGCTGGTTCGACTCCATGCCGGTGTTCGGTTCGTAGTTCGACCCCGGCCAGACCTGATTTTTCACAGGCATCGATCAGAGTCGGGAGTTCCATATCTTTGCCCCACAGATAGGTCACAAGCCCAAATTTCATCCCTGCGGCGACTTCAGAAGCAAACGGCTCATTCAAAAGTCCCGCAGGAGTGGGATCCAATGCTGCCACACTCGCTGCGGCCACTGTTGCCGATGACGCAAGAAGCATGGAGCGGCGATTCAGACGAGCGGATTGGTCTGCGCGGGTCATCACGGTACCTCAGATTAAGGAGCGGCGAACCTGTTGATCCTGTACCCCAAACACAGGAGCAGGGTGGGTGTGGACGAACAACCATTCAGAAGTGGTCCTGGCAGGCAATGTAGCCGACGCGAGCAAAACCAGTCAAACCACCAGCCACCTGTCGACGAAGGATCGGGGGCGCGGGCTTACCCCGGAGCCCGGAGCCTGGCATACGCCTGGCGAAATCCGCCAAATTGTACCCGCACCCAGACAAACGAAAGCGGCACAATCGATACAAACGGAGTCACCTGTTCCGGATCAGTCGGAAGATCGGGATTCAGTCCATCAATTCGGCAAAAATTGCTTCCAAAGTCCTTGCCTTTCGGCAATTCTTGCAACTGTCGACTCTGAAACGTCGAAAATGATTAACAACCGGCAGCCCGCAGACATCTCAGTCTCAGGATGGCCATTGGAATTACGTTCTGCTGACCGCTGATCCTTGTTGGATCAGCAATTAACGATCAGGTCAGGCAGCAATCATTCAAGACGAAAGATTGACCAGGGACTGGACATGTTAGTATTAAGCCGGAAGAAAGACGAGAAAATCGTAATTGGCGACTCAATCACTCTGATGGTGATCGAAATTCGCGGCGACAAGGTACGTCTGGGGATTGAAGCTCCCCGTGATGTCACTGTGCATCGCGAAGAAGTCTACGAGGCAATCAAGCGCGAAAATACGAGCGACAAAAAGACAGAATAGTCGTTCGCGGCGGTCGGTTGTATTTACGCTAATCGACCGAGGTCTGTTGCGCTGACGCCTGAGCGTCAGGGACCTGGGCGGTGCGTTGCCAGAGGCCGCGGTAAACCGGAAGTCCCAGCTTCCGCTTTTTTCGTTCGAAGCTGGTATGGTAGTCCATATCGTTGTCAGCCTCTCGTTCGGGAGGTGGAGCGCATCTGGCGAATTGAGGATGCCGCTCCATGAGGGCCAGGACCATTTCAAAATAGTCGGCGACATCGGTCCAGTGATGCAGCAGTCCCCCGGGTTGCAGGATTCGGGTGAGCATCAATAGAAATTCGTCATTGAACAATCGTCGCTTGTGATGCCGTTTTTTCCACCACGGATCCGGGAAATAAACGTGCACTGCAGCCACGGATTCCGGCGCGATCAGTTTGGACAGCACCGTGCGGCAATCACCTCCGATCACACGTGCATTCTTTAAATCCCGTTTCATGAGCCGTGTGGCTGTCCTTCGCCCTTCGCGGTAGTCTATTTCGAGGCCGAGGAAGTTTGTTCCCGGCGTCGTCACTGCAGCATTGAACAGGAACAGGCCGCGTCCGCATCCGATATCCAGTTCGACCGGCTGAGTGTTACCGAAGAACTCGCACCAGTTGAGTGCGAGCCCTGTATCATCGATGGTCTGAAACCAGGGCTTTAAAGGCTTGATCGGTACGGCTCGCATGGGTCAACCTTTGTTGACGGTGACGCCGAGCATCTGCCCCTCGAACATCAGCTCACCATCGACCCACCCCTGGAAATTAAACTGTGCCAGTCTTCGCGCCATGACACGCGTGACCTTAGCGATCAGGTCGAGTCGACTGTTGGGGAAAACCGGTTTGCGGAAACGTACGTCATCCATCCCGCCGAATCCGAGATAGTCTCCGCCGATCAGGTCATATTTACGCGCGTAGAATCCTCCCAGCTGGGCGGCGGCCTCGCACTGCACAATTCCAGGCATCAGCGGAAAACCAGGCATGTGGCCACGCACCCAAAACTCATCGGCCGACAATTGCTTGTAACCGACAATAAGATGCTGCGATTGATCGACATGCACGATGGCCGACAGTTGCTCCATCTCGAATCGTTGGGGGTTAATCTCCCGGATTTGTTCCAGGGTGAACAACGGCTTCTTAAAATCCAGCGATTTCAGATCAAAAATCGGTTCTGAAGCCATTTCCAATTCTCTCTCAACGACGGGCGACGCCGTTGTGTCTCCAAAAGATCCGAATTTACTTCGTCAGGATCTCATTCCAGGAGAACCCGGTCGGCGTCATTCCAACAGCGGCGAATTGCAATCCCAATCGCCGACTGTCGCAAGTCCACACCGGCGCGATAATTCATATTCTCTGATCTTTAAAGGTGATTTTTATTCGCGGCTCTCGAATTTACGAGGTAAGTCGGGGACGGCGCGCAGCCTTCACGCCTCGACTCGCAACGACTTTGCTCCGCGCCGGAACTGCGGCGCGCTGCATCGTCGCTTCACGCTGAAAAACACAGAGCCTTTCCGTGAACACCGCGTCGCGTAACCTCAGCGCGGCCTCAGTTGCGAAGCATTAATCCCGGCATCACAACGTACAAAGACGCGAACTGTGAAATGCTATTCGTCGTCTTCGTCGAGCAGATCTCGGAAATTCTTCTGTTGCCGACGATCGCGTTGCTGCGACTTTTTAGCCGCGGCGGCAGCCGTTGGGGAATCATCATCGTCGGAAAAACGGCCTGGAGATTTCTTTCGGCGATCCTTACCGGATCGTTTCTCGATCAGACCACGCAATTCATCGGGCACAGTTTTTTCTTTTGGCATGACAGCACTCGAAGATCGGAACCTTTCTCGGCACATTGGAACTGGATCGCAAACACGGTGTTTACATCCGTCTTCAATCAGGTGCAAATACGAACTGGAATTCCCGAGGCAGTGGTGTTTGAGTGCAAATGACTGCCGTGAAGAGAACCTCGGGTGCATCTTTAATAAATATCGTTGTGACAACAGGGACTTACCTGTCTGCACAATTTTGACCACACAGTGAGTTCTTGAAAAGGCTGAATTTTTTCATTTGAATCTGATCAATGAAATCTGTTTGCGCGGTTCTTTCGGATCAAACATTTTTTATTACTTAAAAAACGTATCGACTGTGACTTTTTGATGACTCGAACCAGAAATTTACCAGATCGCCGAATCGTTGCATCAGC
>JAGQQS010000496.1 GCA_020426105.1 Planctomycetaceae bacterium | reverse complement strand
ACAATGGTACGAACGCGACAGTCACATTGCCGCCGAATTGGCCGGACAACTGGCATCGGAGCCAGCCGAGGTGGCAGACCACCTGGGACGCATCAATGAACTGGCAAGTATGCCGTTGATGACCTGGGCTGAAGCAGCAGCGGTAGCGCAGCAGGGGTTTGATGTAGCCAGCCACAGCTATGAACACCGACGACTGACCGACCTCAGTCAAAGTGAATTACTCCGGGACTTGTCAATGTCGCGTGACATCATCTCCACTCACATGGGAACCGTGCCCGACGTTATCTGTTATCCGTACGGTGCCTGCAATGCTAAAGTCATTTCAGCCGCTCGCGAGGCTGGGTTTCGAGCAGGTGTCGCAGCGTCCACCGAGCACACCAGTAACGTCTTCCTCCTGAATCGAGCGGGAGTCGGAGCAGGTACAACTCGGAATGAGTTTCGTTATGTGCTTACCCGAGCGATGGATCTGGAATGGCAAATTCGCAGAGTGTTGAAGGATTATTCTGTTTCGGTACGCTGACACACTGTTTATCGTGCTGACAGTGCCGGAAAAATTGTTTTTCCTGGATTCTTATTCGCCTGGAATGCCCGGCAGGATTATCCTGACAGTTAACGACCTTGTGGTGCCATTGGAATTCGGAATGCCTGAGCCTCCTGCTGACTCACATAAAAAAAAACATGATTTGCAAGCCACCTGGACTATTTCAGACCTTGGCTGGGTCCTTGGGATGTACCGTCGGTACTGGCTGCTCGTTGTCATGATGGTACTGATTTCGACGGGCAGTGCGATTTTAATAACCATCGTTCGGGGTCCGCAGTATGAAGTAGGTGCGGCGCTATACCTGAAACTGGGTGCCGAGATGGCTCCTCCTGCTTCGATCGCCAAAGAACCTGTTATGGTCACACGGCGAACTGAAGATGTGAATACCGAGATCGAACTCCTTCGCAGCCCGCACCTGATCCGGAAAGTTATCCAGGATCTGGGAGAGGATTTCTTTGCCGAAGAACCACCCCAAACGACCTTCCAGAAGGCCAGGCACTATGTGAAGCAACAGGTGCGCTGGGTTCGCAACCAGGTCGATGATGCAATGATCAAGGTTGGTCTGCGACGCAGATTGTCAGAAATGGATCGTGTGGAACTGGTTCTTGGTCAGGCACTGACTGTCGAACCCGTGCGTAATTCTGACATCATTTACCTTTCACTGCAGATCTCCGATCCAAAGGGTGGAGAATTCATTCTGCAGAAGATTCTGGATACTTATCTCGAACTTCACATGGCGGCCCACAAGAACCCGGGATTGGCTGAGTTCTTTGTCGGGCAGACTGCGCTCCTGCGTAAACAGCTGACCGATAACAGCAATTCACTACTCTCGTTTAAAACGGCAAACAAACTGTGGTCTGCCGACGGGCAGCGATCGCAGCTGTTGGAACGTCAGCGGCTGCTGCAACAGCAGCACTCTGCCACGCTCGGGATTGTCGCGTCCCTGGAAGCTGAATCAGCATCGCTGCACACAAGCCTTACGGCCCTGCCTGAAACCGTGGAGCTGTCCCGGACCCTGCAACACAATCCTGCACTGACGAACCTGAAATCACAACTTACAGCACTCGGCCTGAACTCCGAGGTAGTTGCCGCTGGTTACACCGAAAACTCTGCCGAACGACGCACCGCCGATCAACAACTGAAGTATGTGAACAGGCAACTTGAAAGTGCCGTAGAACTATTACCTTTCTCCATCACGACGGGCCTGAATCAAATTCGCTCCGATCTTGGAAAAATCGCGCAGGCAAAATCTGCTGAGCTGTCTGGATTGCAGAGGCAGCTTGTTGTCGAAACGGAACAGATCAATGCAATCGAATCGAACTTACTGCATTTAGAGGAAGCGATTACACAGTTCAACGAACTGAATCGCGAGCACGAGTTGCTGGAACGCAATTACCTGTTGTATTCTGAGAGCGCAGAAAAATCACGCATTGCGTCGGTACTGAATCAATCTCAGATCTCCAATATTTCCGTGGTCACGCCACCAACCGCTTCACTCGCGCCTGTTGCACCACGCATGAAGCTGGTTCTGGGCTCTGGTGTCTTTGCAGGCTTTGTTCTCGCTTCTGTGCTTGCCCTCGTCTTCGAGTCTCGACGCGAGCGTTCCCCGAAAAAAACTGCCAGCAAGTAATGGAGATCATGTGTCGGAAACTGACATTGTATTGCTGGCACCCGCGACCTGGAGTGTAGCGACGAGCCTTCCGCATTACACAGCCAGGGTACTGGCCAAAACAAACCGTGTGTTGATCGTGGAACCATTGACGGCAGTCTCGACATTGATTCGGGAGGCCCGGTGGCAAAAGCGGGACTGGACATTCAAACATGGCATCCGGCAGCTGGACAGAAATCTCTGGCTCTACACACCTCCAGCCCTCGGCTTGCCGGGACATATGCGTGCAAAGTTCGTCGGCAATTGCAACGCTCGAATTGCATCGGTCTTTATCAATCGTGTCATTCGACAGCTCGCGTTTCATAATCCGTTGATCTGGACTTTCGGATACAATACAGCAAGTCTTATCAGACACCTGTCAGGTCGTCTGAGGATCTATGACTGTGGGGATAACTTCGAGGCATTCGCGAGGAACGACCGCCAACGAAAACTGGTCCGGTTTTACGAAACAGAGACCTGCAAGGCAGCGGATTTGGTCTTCGCTTGTACTGAGGAGCTGGCAGAAGCTCGTTCTGCCCCCGATCGTGCGACATATGCGGTCCCTTGTGCGGCCGAGCTGGAATTCTTTGGCCAGGCGATTCTGGATGACACCGTCGTCCCAGCCGACATTGCAGGTTTCGCAAAACCGGTGATCGGTTATGTGGGAGGATGTGATCCGCTGCGGCTTGATCTTGATCTCATTCGTCATGTGGCATCAACACATCCTGAATGGAGCCTGGTATTTGTCGGCTATATTTGGTTTGGGTTTGACAAAGGAAAACTGGCCGACTTACCCAACGTTCACTTTCTCGGGAGCAAATCGTACAGCAATTTCCCGGCCTACCTCAAAGGCATGGATGTCTGCATTGCTCCGTTTCATCGAAATGAACTGACCAGGTACGGCGACATGCTGAAGATTTATGAGTACCTGGCATCAGGGCGTCCAGTCGTCAGCACAACCAATCCGGCCGCCCGCCGACTGGAGCCGACAGTGCGAATCGCAGATGATCCTGTGGACTTTGTGGCGGCGATCGAAGCAGAGCTGACAGCGCCCGAGTCAGCGCGAGATCAAAGAATGCTGGCGGTTCAGCCGCACAACTGGGACAACCGCGTCAAAGAAAAGTGGCGACTGATGGAGCGCTTTCTGAAAGCTGCAGGCTCTGACCATCCAGGCCCGGGCTGAATCCTGTATCAGATTTGCTCCAGGCATTGCAGCGGGGGGGCGCTTATGGTTCTTTCCGGGCAGCCTCCGGATTGGGCAGCCT
>JAGQQS010000495.1:3065-3406 GCA_020426105.1 Planctomycetaceae bacterium | reverse complement strand
TTGAGCAGCAGCTGCGTGCGGTCTGCGGACTGGCGTCCGGCGACGTTTCGATGCAGACACCGGCGGTGATGCTGAATCTGCTCGGCAATCATTTAGAGAACCAGTCGAACGAAGCATGGTCAGAAATTTTTGCACATCCCGAAATTCATGTGCATCTTTATGGAAAATCTGAAATTCGCCCAGGCCGGAAACTGGGACATCTGACCGTCGTCGGCACGGATGTTGTCGCCGCCGAACGACTTGGTCGAAAGGCACGGGCCGCTCTGATGGGCACAATGCAGGATGAGCGAGACGACAGCAGACAAATTTAGTGGTAACTGAGATCAGGACCTGCGATCGGC
>JAGQQS010000495.1:2727-3002 GCA_020426105.1 Planctomycetaceae bacterium | reverse complement strand
GATGCTCCCGACTCCAAACAAATTCTTCAGGACCCGCGACGTTTTGACGGCAGTACTTTATATTCCCTGCTCCAAACTTATTCCGGCATCGCAAAGTCTCAATTTAAAGCTCCTCCTATGACCACACCTCGACCTCTCAGTCATTCCGACCTGCTGCAACTTAAACGCTGGAACACGCCAACAATCTACAACGGGTGGGAACAGATCACCCGGCGTGACTATTGCGCCGATGGCTTTAACATTGAAGAAACTCGCGATTTCATGCCGCAAATGGG
>JAGQQS010000495.1:0-2676 GCA_020426105.1 Planctomycetaceae bacterium | reverse complement strand
TCACAAAAAGACACTTCCGAACATCACGGCGGAGTATCGTCACTACGTGGGCAGCATTCCCGGGCCAAAAATTGTCGTGATTCAGGACCTTGACAAGCCTCGCGTCATTGGTTCATTCTGGGGTGAAGTCAATGCGAACATTCACAAGGCGCTGGGGTGCGTGGGGACAATCACCGACGGTGCCATTCGTGACGTAGACGAAATGACAAACGCAGGATTCAAATCGATCGCTCGACGTCTTTGCGTGGGGCATGCGGCGGCTCAGGCCGTGCGATTCAATTGTGATGTAGAGGTCTTTGGGACCAGGGTAAGTCCGGGCGATCTCATTCATGCGGACAAGCATGGGTTTATGGTCGTGACTCCGGAAGAACAGCCGCATCTGCTGGACGCGGCCAAATTCATGGACACGAACGAATGTGAGACCGTGATAGCTGCTGCCCGCAGTGCCGCGGGGCTAACCATGGAAGAAGTGCTGGCAAACCTCGGCAACGCATCCCGTCAGTTCGGTGAAAATGTCAAAAAGAAATTCGCCCGAGCGGGGGAATGGTAGTTAATTCTGCGTGCTGTCTCACGGCGGCCGTGTGCTGTTCGCAGGAACAGCACACGGCCTTTTTTGTTCCATCATGGACATCTCAAGAAAACTCGGAGAAATGTCCGCAACCCGACCACTAACAGGCAGACAATGGGGAGCTTCGGCGCTAAGAGTATCTCAACCGCGTGACGCTGATCATGTCGTTTCCTGATGCACGCCGTTGAAATTTGTTGCTGACCGGCTCACGCTGGATATTGCTCAAAGATAGTGCAGCCGCAAAGGAGATATCCCCCATGTTTTACGAAGATGTCACGATTACTGCCGGGCACCCCACTCTGGACAAAATCGTGTGGCGCTATGGTCACAAGACTACAGATGCGGAAAGTATCTGGAATCATCGCAGGAACATTGAAATCCGCATGCTGCGGTCTCGTCCGGAAAAGATGCAGCCTGGTGACGTGCTGCACATCCCGATTCCGTGGCGCGTGGTCAGCACGCCGATGTTTACGCATGCTTCCGGGGTGGATATTCATATTAACCGGAACGGTGGTCGCGGCTTGCAGTTGCGATTTGTTCAGACAGTGAATCGAGATAATCAGCCGTTTGGTCCACGGCTGGACCGATTCTGCACTGACCCATGTGCAGCAGATGACCCGGTGAATGCCAACGAGCCTTTTTATCGGACGAAGGCAGAAATCAAGACGACACCTGGCTGGCGAAAACAGTTGTGGGATCAGCCGTCGCGGGGAAACCCAACGGCGGCGCAGGGAACTACCCGCTGGCGAGCCGTCACTTCGATCGCTTGTGTCACCGCGAAGCGTATCACGGTTTTCGAAACGAAAGTATGGGGATTCAATCTGACACCGGCGGGGGTTGTAACACCAATCCATGCGAGGAACGCTGTGGCGGCCGAGATTGAGGGGCATCTGAATCTGCTCCGCAACAGTGCAGGCGGTAATTTCACACGGCTTGGCTGGACGTTCAGAACTCCGCCAATCGACCCGATCGGTGACTTTAACATCAATCCGGCTCTGCAGAACATGGCTTAAAACAGAACGCTGTGCATTTTCGTGACCTGAACATCGTATGCATCCACGAGCTGTTTTCTCTGATCGATGACATACATCTCGCCTCAGTGGCATTGATGATAGATCAGCCAGCAATTCGCTACGTCAGGCAGCATCTAACTGCACAATGCGAATCGAAGTGTCCGGCTAAAGTTGAGGACCTGCAGTTCTTAAATCGCCGGAGCGAATCGTAATCTGCCGTGCATCCCAGTACTCGGCCAATGGCACAACGTGCTTGCGCGTCATCTGCAGAGCGTCGCGGATTTCGGCCAGCGTCACTTGCTTTCGGGATTGAAACAGTTGCCGCAATTCCGCTTGCAGAATCTCCAGACCCTCGGGTGTATACGACAGTTCGTGGCTGACGGCGATCAGCGCCCCGTCTTCGCGACATAGCGTCAGGAGTTGCTCGATTTCCGGGGAACTCATCCGATCGGTGGCCGCACAGAGCTCGCGATGCGTCGGTGGTGTCCGATTGTTGTTGGCAATCATAGGCAACAGCAAATCCAGCACCTCACGCTGCCGTTTTGTCAGCGCAACCTGCTGATCGGCGAGACCAATCAGATCGCCGCGTTGAACGAGGTCCCCGGATTTCAGCAGTACATCGATCGCCAGCGGAACGTGTATCACGCCGTCGAAATTGCGACAGTGTGATATCACGAAGGAACGTGGTAACAGTCTTCGCGGAGCCTGCTTCTTAATCTCTTCCGCAATCACCCGCATGACACTCCTGCCAAGCCTCCGCAGCCACCGTGTTGAAATCCAGGCTCCCGACGCACGATCATGGATAATCCCGGCAGACTTGACCGTGGTCAGTGTCTGAAGAACTTTGTTTGCTTCCGCAGTGGACAGTCCCAGTCGCTGCACGGCGTCGCTGTCGGAGACTGACGGTTGCTGTTCCAGCAGGCTGGTGATGCGCAACTCTGGTTGAGAAGCTGCCGCCCCGACACATCGCTGCTGCAGATCCCGAATTCGTCTTTGTCCCGGCAGCCCGTCCACGATGCGGCCTCCGCCGACAGTCTCAGACGCAGAAGAACGCAGAATGAATCGCTGGCCCCAGGCCAGAACAAGCGGTTCTTT
>JAGQQS010000494.1 GCA_020426105.1 Planctomycetaceae bacterium | reverse complement strand
ATGACTTCCCTGCCGGGATTCCGGACTTGCAGGCTTTACTCAAGGTACCGGGATTCACACAATGGCACTTACGCTTCGTCTGAAACCGGTCATGCATCAGAGAACCAGACGAAGAAGTTTCATTCAGGATTTTGTTTCTTTGAACAGACGTGAATAAAAATCATTCTAATGTACCTCGTGCGGGAGGGGCGGCGACCATGGCCGCGACAGGAAACTGAGATGCTGACAATTCAAGGGTCACGACTACAGGGATATCGTCGAACAAATCGCCGCAATTTTTTGTCCATTGGTTCACTCGCGATGGGCGGAATCTCTTTGCCGCAGTTGCTGCAGGCCGAAGAATCGGCCGGAGTTCGCAGTTCCCATAAATCTGTCATCATGATTTATCTGACCGGGGGACCGCCGCATCAGGACATGGTTGATCTGAAACCAGAGGCTCCGGCAGAAATCCGCGGCGAGTTCCAGCCGATCCAAACCAGCGTGCCGGGCATAGAAATTTCGGAACTCATGCCGCGCGTGGCATCGATGATGGATAAGTTTGCGATTATTCGTTCGATGGTAGGCGCCGAAGAACGTCATTCCTCGTTTCAGTGTGTGACTGGTCGACCATTCCGATCGCGTCCCTCGGGCGGCTGGCCGGAGCTGGGGTCTGTCCTGTCGCGACTTCTTGGTCCGGCAGATCCAGGAGTTCCGCCGAGCATTGATCTTTCCATGCAGATGGCGCATCAACCCTACAATCTTCCCGGCCCCGGGTTTCTGGGAGCAGCGCATGCGCCCTTTAAACCGACGGGGGACGGTCTGGAGAATATGTCGCTCAACGCGGTCAGCGTCGATCGTCTGACTGATCGCCGTCAGTTACTGGCGCGCATTGATGACGTTCGTCACAGGATTGATCAGGAGCAGACGGCAGGACCGGGAGATCGACTGACCGAAAGTGCGCTTGGAATTCTGACGTCCAGTCGACTCATCAATGCACTGGATCTCTCACAGGAAGATCCTGCCGTCAGAGCACGTTACGGGAAGGATGATCCGGAATGTTTGCCATATTCGCATCTGGGATATCAGGCCCATATGTCAAAATTTCTGACAGCGCGGCGACTGGTGGAGGCCGGGGCACGTTGTGTCACAATTTCTTTTGCGGACTTTGACTGGCACGGTGGTAACTTTGTGAACGGTCGACGTGTCATCCCATTGCTGGATCAGGGTCTGGCGGCACTCGTGAGCGATCTGCACGAGCGTGGCCTCGATCGTGATGTTTCAGTTGTTGTCTGGGGTGAGTTTGGCAGGACCCCCAAGATTAACGCAACCGCCGGACGCGATCACTGGCCCAATGTGATGTTCTGTATGCTGGCGGGCGGAGGGATGCGAACCGGACAGGTCATTGGCGCGACGAACCGTTACGCCGAAGAAGCCGTCTCCCGTCCAGTGACCGTGCCCGATGTCTTTGCCACACTCTATCACAATCTGGGGATTGATTCGGGGATCACGATTCCCGACCTGAATGGTCGGCCGCAGTATATCGCTGATGCCCAGCGTCCGATTCCGGAATTGATTTAGCGTTGCTGATCCAGCGGATTTCAAACAAAGCAGAAATATGTTTGGGGGGAGGATTGCACCCGAAGCCGAATCGGCACGCCTGAGCTTTCGCAGATTCGCAACTTCAAAATCTGCGGTCAGTCGTTAAACTTGTCGAGGTTTTGCACTTACCGCCATGCTCGATTCAGGTACAAAGATGATCGCTCCGACAGATGACAGATGTGAAAATGTTCCGGAACTGGAAGAACGTCCGCCTGAATTCCTGGTTCTGGCTCGATATGGTCGGGTACCCCAGGTCGCGCGGTTCGCGGGCTGGGGTGAAAGGCCGGAACGTAACACATGTGTGGTTGTGTCAACAGATCGCGGTCAGGAACTTGCCATAGTACTGCAAACGCTGCCGGTCCATGCGAGGACCGCAGACGGTGAACGGGCGACTCCCACCGGCGAACTCCTCCGACACGCTTCAGCCGATGACATCGAACTTAATTTGAGAGGTCAACGCGGGGCGGAAGAGAGTTTTCCAGCCTGGTTCGCACGGGCTGAAAAATGGAAGCTTCAGCTGGAACTGATTGACATTGAACGCACACTTGATGACCGCCTGATCCTGTATGTTCTTAACGATCGCAGTGCCGAGACAACTCGATTGGCGCTCCTCGCGGCGGCTGGAGGTTTTGGTGTTATTCATGTTCAGCCTGTGAGTGCTGAAGGAATTGTGCAGACGGGTGGTGGCGGCGGGTGTGGAACGTGCAGCAAGTAAGCAGCGTCAGGTTGAAGGTTGAATTCCCACAGCTGCGTGCTGAAACGGCCGTAACGTCTACAGGCTGTTTTATCGGCTGGCAACAAACATAGAGCAGTTTCATCAATGACCGTGATTGAACAGTTTGAATCTGAGCGAAGTAACCGACGCGGTATTGCGGCCACTCCTCACACCGCGATCCTTGACGCTGCGGAAAAAACTTTAATTGATCAGGGCGACTATCATAGACTCTTCGATGCCAAATTAATTCGCGTCAGGCATGAACTGGGGCTGCCGCTCACGCAGCCGACATCGTTGCGAAATATTCCCGAAATGCATGATGCGGCTTTTCGAGACGCGTACACGGCAGCCGCACGGGAAGTTGGTCGACTGTTTTTGGATGCTGGTCAGCTGGCAGATGCATGGGCATATTTCCGAACAATTAATGAAACAGATACCGTTCGTGAAGCCATCGCGGAGAAGATCGACAGCCTGTCCCCCGAGTCAGGCCAGGAGATCGATGAACTGCTCAACCTGGCGCTGTACGAAGGCGCACATGTGGTCGAAGGGTTAAAACTGCTGCTCAGGACTCATGGAACATGTAATACCGTCACTGCAATGGGGCAGGTGATGGCGCAGATGACGCCGGACGAGCGTCGTCAGGCGGCAGCCATGATGGTGCGAAACATCTACAGCGATCTGCAGGCCAATGTCCGCCGCGACATTGAGCGCCATCAGCCAATATCGAATCCGGATGCAACACTGCGGGAACTCATGCTGGGACGCGAGGCGCTTTTCGCTGACGGAGGGTATCACATTGACGTGTCGCATCTCCATTCAACCGTGAGCTTTGCCCGTCACCTGACGCGTGATTGTCCCGAATTGGAGCTGGCTATCGAATTGAGTGACTACGGGGCCAGACTGGCTGAGCCGCTCAGATATCCGGGCGATGTTCCGTTTGACGACTACTATGTTGCGAATCGCCATTTTCTCAGGGCACTCGCCGGGATCGACACTGATGCATCGATGCAGTACTTCATTGATCGTCTGAAACAGGAGTCAGACCCCCAGAATCAGCGGGTGATCGCATTTGTGATTGCCGATTTGGGGCAGCGTGTAGACCGGATCAACCTGGCGCTGGAGTCCGCGGCACCGTTTCTGAAGCGGCTGGAGGATCCATCCGGTTTTTCGTTTACGACTTATTGTGTCGATGCAAAGCGTCTCGATATCCTGGAATCATCCGCACGTGAAGACGACGACGTTCTGCGACTCGCAACGGCCCTGCTGCTTCAGGGGACTGACGGCTGATGCGTCCTGGCGAAGTATCCGGTCAGTTGCGTCAACTCATCGGGTCGATCGCCCGGCACTGGGCGTCGGTTGCAATTGGCGCTCAGTTGATTCTGATTGCCATCTGGTTCTCTGTCACCGGTCTGTTTCACGCGGTAGAAACGTATGACACGGCCGGTTACCTTCATGTGAAGTGGGAGTCGCCGGTTGATGTGCTAAGGGACGTGCGAACTCCGGGATACCCCTTATTTCTTCTGATCCTCCGTACGATTTCGTCGAATCCCGATCTGATTCCTCTGACACACTTAGTCGTGTACGCCACAAGTGTGTTTGTATTCTATTCCGGATTGCGCCGGCTTTCAGGAGATACAACGCGATCGTTTGTGGGAGCCAGTGCTCTGATCTACGCACGGGTCCTGCAGGGCTATGTGAGTGTTATTTCGACGGACACGCTTGCCGCCGCTGTGGGGATCTTTGTCTGCGGCCTGATAATGTTGCGCCTCTGTTCCCCGGGGGGGCTGATCAGCGCATTTCTCTTACTGGCCGTGACGGCGGCATGGATGATCCGTCCCGCGTATCTGTTTCTGGTACCCTTTGTACCGTTCATGACATGGATGTTCTACCCCGTGTTGCGCCCGTCTGATCCCGCTCGAAAGAGCCGGAACTGGCACTGCATGACCACGCTGCTGTTGGTTTCCATGCCATTAATTTTTTACTCCACGCTGCGTCTTTCTGTGGTCGGCCGTTTTGGAATTGTGTCTTTTGGTGGCTTCAATATGCTTGGCATCGCCGGACAGTTTCTCGTCGACAGTGATGTCCCACTGTTGTCCGAAGATCTGCGCGACCTCGCTGCCGCGGCGATTCAGCGTCGAGATTCGGGGAAACTTGAAACGCGAGAGCATGATGACCTGCCGGTCACCAACTACATGCGGATGGAAAGTCGCTATGACCTCACAATCTGGCATATCTTCTCTGACAGCAGCCAAAGCAACGCTGAACGGGATTCGGTCAAAGTTAATTCTCAAATGCGCCGACTGGCTCAGGAAATCATCCGACTCCATCCAGGGCAGTACCTGACATGGCTTGTGAAAGCGAGTCGTCAGGCGGTCCGCAAAATTGCGTGGGACTTTGCGGATAACGGGCTGGGTTGTTTGCTGTTGATGCTGGCGGCTGTCGTTGTTGTGTTGAATGGTTGCCGCGGGGGCAGCTGGAATTCGCTCGAAGGCGGCGAAACCAGCGTACTCAGAATCCTGAGTGTATTTTCGATCGTCTACTGCGTCATGAATCTGGCGATCGTGATCCCGGTATGTCCACCGCTGGGGCGGTTTACGGATTCTGCGGCAGTACTTCTCGCATCGCCGCTGGCCGTATGGATTCTGAACTCGACATGGAGCGAGCGACTTACGAGTCTGCGCGTAAAGTCGAATTCAGCCTGAAGCCAGCCGCACCAGAATTGCCGGGGATGATTGATATCCGTCCCGCTTTGATTCAGGTCGCCGGGCATGAGTTTATCGTTCAGGCTGCCTGCAGGGCGTCTTCCTGTACGTCAGTGAGCAGTTTCCGGATCACATCATCAGAACTGACTCCTTCGGCCTGACCTTCAAAGTTAAGGATCATCCGATGCCGCAGTACCGGCAGGGCCATGGTTTTCAGATCATCACGGGCGACATGGTAGCGGTTATCGAGAATCGCGCGGATTTTGGCACCCAGAATCAACGCCTGCAGTCCACGGGGACTTGCTCCGTAACGCACATATTTCTTAGCAGCGGCGGAAGCGAGTTCGTGATCCGGATGCGTCGCCACCACGAGAGCGATTCCATAGCGGCGCACATCGTTGGCAATTGGTATCATCCGCGACAGACGCGACATTTCCAGGATGCGTTCACCACTCAACACCGCCTCCGCCCGCGGTTTCAGGTTTTCCGTGGTGCGATCGAGAATGGTTTCGAGGTCGCTGACCTTTGGATACTTGACCAGCAGTTTCACAAAAAAGCGATCGAGCTGAGCTTCCGGAAGCGGATAGGTGCCTTCCATCTCCAACGGATTTTGAGTCGCCATGACGAAGAAGGGTTCAGACAGCTTGTGGGTTACCCCGGCCACTGTCACGGAATGTTCCTGCATCGCTTCGAGCAGTGCCGACTGTGTCTTCGGAGTGGCTCGGTTGATTTCATCCGCCAGCAGCACATTGGCGAACAATGGCCCTTTTTGAAATTCAAACACCTTCCGGCCGTCTCCGGCTTCTGCAATCACCTGAGTTCCGATCAGGTCCGCCGGCATCAGATCCGGGGTAAACTGGATACGATGGAATTCGAGGTGCAGAGCATCTGCCAGAGTTCGAACAGTCAGCGTCTTGCCGAGTCCGGGAACTCCTTCCAGTAACACGTGGCCCCCGGCGATGAGGGAGATCAGGGTATCGTCCAGAATCTCCTGCTGACCGACGATGACTTTTGAAATCTCCGATTTCAGCCGATGGAAGTCGTGTCGAAACTCATCCAGCTGCTGCCTGAGCTGTTCATCGATGTTCATGCAACGCGTGCCTCATTAAAACGCATGTCGGAACAAATCAAACCAGCGGCCTATTCACCATAAGCCGGCACAAGGGTAGTCGGAATCAATCGTGAACTGCACCCATTGAGCTGTCTGGCTGGACGTCTCAGACTCCGATACCTGACAATCGCGGGATAGCTCTAGTGGTGTTCTAGCAATTGGCCGTTCGATATAAAAGTGAGACCTTTTTACGAGGAAGCGAATCGTATGCAAAAAGCCCGGGTCCAGCGATTATATTGCGCATTAGATTCCGGCAGGCGACGTCCGGATTTCAATGCAGGATTCGGGTATGCCATCAGATTCAACGACAAATACTGGTAAAGTTTTCCTGGTCGGCGCCGGGCCGGGCGACCCTGGACTGCTCACTGTCCGCGGGGCGGAATGTCTGGCTCAGGCGGATTTGGTGCTGTACGACGGCCTTGTCAATCCTGTGATGCTTCGATTGACTCAGGGGCGATGCGAGCGCACGGCACGAACACGGCGAGACAATGTTGTCATTGTACCGCAATCGGAAATCAATGCGCGGCTGATCAGTGAAGCACAGGCAGGGCGAACGGTCGTGCGACTTAAAGGCGGGGATCCCTTTATATTCGGGCGCGGCAGCGAAGAGGCGGCAGCGCTGGAGGCAGCCGGAATTCCGTTTGAAGTGATCCCAGGCGTCACAGCAGCGACCGGCGCCGGAGAATATGCCGGGTTCTCGTTCACACACCGCGAATCATCCTCGGCCGTTGCCTTTGTAACCGGCCATGAAGATCCTGTTCGGGCAGAAAGTCGCCTGAACTATCAGGCCCTGGCCGCGTTTCCCGGAACCCTTGTGTTCTATATGGGACTGGGTCGCCTTGTGGAAATCTGCGAGCAGTTGCAGATCGCCGGAATGTCCCCGTCCGTGCCGGCGGCGATTGTCTGCCACGCGACACTTCCCAACCAGCGGGTCATCGAGGGGACTCTGAAAACACTCCCTGACTTGGCGGCAGCGGGAAATTTGAAACCCCCATCGCTGATTATCATCGGCGAGTGCGTCAGACAGCGGCAGAAATTGTCATGGTTCGAACGGCTGCCGCTCTTTGGAATTACAATTGGCGTAACGCGGCCGGAAGACCAGGCGGAGGATGTGGCTCTGCGAATTATCCGTGCGGGTGGTGAACCGGTGCTGATGCCGATGATCGAAGTCGGTCCGGTAAATAAACACAGTGAAACAGAGATAGCCCGCGTTCTGCTGCAGCTGGCTAAATTTCACTGGCTGGTGTTTACGAGCGTTAATGGCGTTTCTGAATTCTTTCGTCACCTGCACAGTGCCAGGCTGGATACACGGAGCCTCGGTAATGCAAAAGTTGCGGCAATTGGTCCAGGCACCGCTGAAAAACTGCGGCATTTTGGAGTTACGGCCGACGTCGTGCCATCTGAGTATCGTGCGGAATCCCTCGCAAAGGCACTCGAAAAGTATGTTCGGGGAAAATCTGTGCTTTGGGTCCGCGCCAGTCGAGGACGAGACGTCCTGCCGCGAATGCTCACCGACGTCGGAGCGATCTTTGCACAACTGGTCGTCTACGAAAACCGAGACGTCGAACATTTCAGTGCCGATGTCGCACGTCGACTCAGCGCCGGGACGTTGGACTGGATCGGCCTCAGCAGCCCATCGATCGCCCGCCGTTTCGCGCAATTGCTGCAGTCTTCCGGACAGCCAGCAGACAACTTGAAGACGCGAATTGCAACGATCAGCCCGGTCACCTCGGCCGCTGCAAGAGATGCGGGATTAACCGTTGCCGCCGAGGCAACCGTTTATACGTGGGATGGAATTTTGCAGGCGATCGAGCGAAGTCATGAGTGATGTTCCGGCCGTTGAACATTAAACTGTGACTGTTCAGTCTTCCCCTGATTCGCTTGTGTGTTCCGCCGCATTCGACCGCCCTGGAAGTCGTCTCCAACGACTTCGTGAACAGGCCAGAGTGAGCGTTTTGGGGGGCACGCGCCATGCGCGGAAGCTCCCGCAACCGGCCTGCCGGCCACCTTGTCTCCCAACCCGCGGGCGACGTCGGCACCAGCTGCGACTCAGGCTTCAGCCGCGCATCGTACCGGCACGCTGACGCATGCCGCTCGCCGGTTTATTAATCGCGCAGCCGATACAGATGTTCGCCGGCTTTACGAACGAGGAGCACACCTTCGTCTTCCCGATTGGCGAACGATTCGACATCGATCGACGCCGGATCACGATAGCCAAGATTAATACGTTCGCAGACTTCCCGGGGGATTTGTGATGCAAGCGTCACCAGCACCCGCGGTTGCTCAATACCATTCTCGAATGTTCCCATGCCGCGGACATGCGTGGAGTGAGCCAGTACGCCCCACGGAACGTGTTTAAACTGATCCCACTGTTTCGTGAAGTAATCGCGCACATGGTAGCCGACTTTTTCGATATTCGCACCGTGCGTCACAGAAATCCCTTTCATGTGCGGCGCGTAGATAATTAATTCTCCACCGTCTGCCACGACAGGTTCCAGTTTGTACATACACTTTCCGGCAACCCACAGTTCGTCGTACATCTCCGGTGCACATGACAGCACCTGTTGATACGGCTTTTCGTGTCGCTTGATGTGGACGCGGCCGGAAAGTTCGGCCGCCCCGCGCCAGGCAACTTCAGGCGTTCCGTAAAACATGCCATAAGGGGATGAGTCTGCAGCAACGACAAAGGCCAGACAGCGTCGTGCGACCGGTACCAGCTGTGCGGCGCGATCGACAATACGGCGGACCGCCGTGTCCTGAACGCCGATGATTCCGACGTTCGTAATCAAGGCTCCCAGCCAATGAAAGAAGTTGAGCAGATCCGGTCCGGAAATCCCGGGGAAGAAATACTTATTGCCACCACTAAAACCGACAACTTCGTGGGGGAATACGGGCCCCACGACCAGCGCCACATCATAGTCGTGAATGCGACGATTGATCTGCACGGGGACTTCCATCGAAAGCACGCCCTCGGAAATCTCGCGGGTTTCCGCAGCGCTGAGAGTTCCGATCGTCGAGAGCGCCGCGGGGTCGTCCCAGGCGTGGTTGTACAGACCAACATCGCTGCAGGGATCGTCCTCGGAAATGCCAAGCATCGCACGAATTTTATCCTGCGGCATCGGCGGATGTGTACCCAGCGCAACCAGCAGATCCAGCGAGGCGGTCACTGGTCGTAACAGATTTCGAAGCGCCGGAAACAGAACAGGGAGCGGAGCTGTTCTGGTATTGTCCGGTACAATCAGCAAAACGCGTTTGCCGTAAAAATCTTCCAGAGGAACGTGCTGCTGAATCCAGTTTCTCATCTCATCAGCGGTCAACGTTTTTAATTCACTGGCCATTATCTTTTCTTTATCTTGCCTGTTACTTTTCCGGTGCAGCTACGGCAGCAGCACTGATACGATCGATCATCACCTGGGCCATACCGTAAGTCAGAGAAATCTGCTCCAACGCGGGCATGCGATTGCCGACGATCCATTTTTTGACATTCTCTTCGAAGTTTCGGCTTGCGAATTGTCGACCGGCGATCAGGAAAGCTTCCTCCCGCCAAACGCCGTTCCGCAGCGTTCCAATGGCTTTCAGCACCACACCCACGTCATCAGTAGTGCGGGCCAGACTGGCCACCAGTTCATTTACATATGCCTGCCGCAGGCCTGGCAGTTCATTGCCGCAGTCGCTTTCCAGTGCCTTCAGTCCCGCCGCCGGCTGACTGGCACGATTCATCCATGCTGCCATCAGGACCGGCGCGATTTTGGCGACCAATGACGCATGGCCTGCGGCAATTGTGTCCATTTTCCAGGACGGATCAGACGGAATCGGCACCGGTGGTGTCTGATTGGACTGCAGTGCCGCGACGGCCAGCAGGCCGCTGAGGTCGTCAAGCATCACTTCATCGGACCAGCCACTGGAGGGATCCTGCAACGCCTCCTGGACCATCGCAGCGCCCCCCGCGCGAATAATGCGGGACAGCAACTGAACGGCGCGCAGGCGTCGATCTTCCGTAATCACATACAGACCAGAGGGATTTCCGTTGTTGATCAGATGGCGGCGGTACTCGGTAAACGTCCTGTCGATCACGCTGGAATTTGTCGTTTTCAGATCATTCGCAATTCTTTGCCGTGCGGCAGATTCGTCTTTCCCGGACACTTCCAGAGCCAGCACACGAACCGCACGGGTTGGTGGCGCGGCGGCGTCGAGTTCTGCCCGCAGGCGAACCATCAGAGACCGCGCTTTCTCCGGACTGCCGCAGATAATCGCCGCGCGGACGACTTCAGCCACGGCGACCGCCCGATGGAGTTCTTCTTCGCGTTCAGAACTGTATTTTTCGGCAATTTGTTGTGTCGTCGGAATTTTCAGAGGCATCGGCGCAGATAGCTTGTCCACCGCAGCAATCGCCTCGTCCAGTCCCGACGGGCGATGCGTGGCCGCCGCCACAGCCGCACGGACGCGTACATCAATCTCGGGTTTTCCGGGCGGAATCGCTTCGATGAGCTGCTGAAACACGATGGGTGGAGCACTGGCAGCTCCCGCGATGGTTGCAACTTCGGTCAGTGATGCCGACACAACGGCGGCTGACTGCCCGGCCAGACTCCAGCTGATTGCTTCCGTCCAGCGCTGATGCAATGCCAAATCACACGCAACGACTGTGTGTAATGGATCCGTCCAGACCATAATGTCCGTCGCGGAGGGCACCGGTATGACATTTTCCCGACTATGATCGGCAATCCAGAACCACGCCACGCTGGTCAGCATGTCCCGATTCGCAGTAATTGATGTATCGACGCGCCGCGAATCGACTAAAGCCCTGGCTTCGGCAACTTTACCTTCCGCAACCAGAACCGCTGCGAGAGACAGAGCCGCTTCGGCGCCGGCGCGACCGGATTTAGGGATTCCATCCTGTTCCGCAAGTGCCAGTTCCAGAGACCGACGAGCAGCATCCTTGTCGGCACTGGCCATCCGCTGCCAGTACTGAGTCACATGGGGTTCAATGCGATAGAATGATTTGCTCCGATCCACCGCCAAAAGCTGATTCAGTTCCTGAGCGGCCAGAGTCGGTTCGTCTGACTGCAGATAGAGATCTGCCGTCATCCTCCGCGACCAGGCTTTATCCCGAATGTTCGGTTGCCGCGCCAGAACAATCATCTGCTTCGCCATCGCGGCGACGTCAGCTTTTGGATCAGGGAGCGATTCTGCTGCTTTCGCAGCCGCCGCGGCTTCTGCGGCCAGTCGCGCTTCTTCTTCCTCCGGTGACTCCACGTTCGGGTCGCTCGGAATCACGATTTTTTCCCGCAGGCTTGGGTCATCCTGCTTGCGGTTAAGTACCGTCAGAAGTCCACTGACGAGTACCAGCAATACGCCTCCGGCGACAGCATACACCACAATTGGATTCCGCTTCTTTGGAAGAGCGGCCTCTGCTGCTTTGGTCACCGATGCGGCTTCTGCGGATAACCTTGCGGGTTTTCGTTCAGCCGTCTTCCCGCCGGACTCCGTGGCTTTGAAAACAGGCACCATGCACTTTTCGTTGGCGCAGCGGATATTTTTGCCGATGGCAGATTTTGGCACGAAGCCGACCTGTTCACACATCGGACAGACGACTTTATGCAGGCGTGACTTATCCGGCTTTTCCGTGGCCTGAATCGCTGAAGCGGCTGCCGATGAATTCCCAATCCCGAATGGATCGTCTTCATCAACTGTTGTTCGGGAGCCTGACGCCGGTCGCGTGGGCGAGGCTGATGTCGATCCTGGCGGTTTGCCGGTCGGAGTGGAAGGTGGTCCGGACGTTGCAGATTTTGTCGGCGGAGGGACGACAGGTTTTGCACCCGGCCGAATTTTCTGAGGCCCCGCCTTAGGTTTGGGAGTGTTCTTCGCGCCGCGGGAACCGTCCATCGCTGCCCCGCAAAACGGGCAATCAACAGCGTCGTCTTCAAGTACCGATTGACCGCAGGATGGGCATGTTGGCAGTGACATAGCGTTGGAAGTCGGATTGATTCTGGATGCTGAACAGTTTGGCGATGCCAACATGACTTCGCCGGCCAGGGGCTCACCGGGTAGTTTAAACAACAAACGATTTGTTCGCGAGCGGGTCTCACTTGTCCCAGGTGAATGGGTCCCGTCGCGGATTTCGGTAATTCGTCAAGGCGTCCAATTCCAGGAGCGCGAAGCTTCTGCTGAGCCGTGAGTTTCCGCGGTGCAACGGCTCGGCAGGAGCTTCGACCTCCCATGGGGACAATCATCCGCGACTACACCCATGCGAATTGACGCAGCGTGACTGCCCTCAGTTCCATTTATTCCCGGATCATGCCACGAATATCCACAGGATGCCAAATGAGCCCGTGTATTCGCTTGTCTGCGGGATCAGGATCAAACTGAGGTCGCCAATGCTGCTGCTTTACAGCCATCATTCTGCGGCTACACTGCCGCGGCTGCATTGCCGCGACCAGGTCATCGTTCGCCGCGCCGGCAGTTCCCGGCAGCTTAATTCAACGGAATCCGGGATCACCCAAATTGGCAGAAACGAATCCCTGAATTGACTGGAAATCTGGCATGACGATTGAGCACATTCTCGTGATCCCGACATCTGTATTTCATGAAGTCGGACACTTCCAGGGGTTTTGCAATGATATCAATCGCTATCTCGAAGTCATCCTCGATCCGCAGCACGCCAGTTATCGGCCGCGTCCGGACATGGAGCAGAACCCGACGTTCAAGCAGTTGATACCCTATTGCGTGTTTCGCTGCAATGGCGAAGTATTCTACTACCAGCGCGGGACGGCTCAGGGGGAAGTACGGCTGCATGCCAAACGCTCGGTTGGCGTTGGTGGACATGTATCGACCTTGGATCTGGCCGGTGAACTCACGCCGTACCTGGAAGGTATGAAGCGCGAAATTGAAGAAGAGGTCGAAATCGGAACAAGCTGGCGGGAAAAATGTGTCGGGTTGATCAACGACGACGAAACCGACGTGGGAAAAGTTCACCTTGGAATAGTTCATATTTTCGATTTAGACTATCCCAAAGTTCTGCCCCGTGAAAAGTCGATGATAAACGCAGGATTCGCGCCTCCGTCAGAATTGGTGCGCGAAATTGATGAATTTGAAAGCTGGTCCCAGATCTGTCTCAAGTACCTTGCAGGTCTGGAAACACAGTGAAATCGCGATTCCAGACAGAGGTCGCCAGTAAAAATTGACAGTCGTTGCACATTCAGTCGCCGATGTGAAGGAATACACGGGGCTGAATGTATTCACAAGCATCAACGTAGCACCGGCTGATTTTGCCGAAACGATTCAAGGACGAGAACGATGAAAACGTTAAATGCTGTCATACTGCCAGCGCTGCTCCTGCTGGGTGGCATGTGGTTCTCTGTATCGGCTCAGGACGAACAACCGGAAGTTCGGCCGGCACCGCTGCCTGGGCAGATTTCGGAAGGGGAGCTGGGAGAAATTCTGGCAACAATCGGACTGAAGCCTACGAAGACAGAACAGCGCTACGACTTCGCGTTTAAAACCAGTTATCGTGGTGAGGAATGGAAGTTTTCGATGTCGGCGGTGCTCAGCCGCAACGGCGAATCCGTTTGGGTGATGGCCTGGCTGGACCAGATTCCACAGACTGCCGGCGAAGTTCCGCGGACTGCCCTGCTGCGGCTGCTCGCGGCTAACGACCGAATGGGTGAAGGTAAATTCTTCGCCTACATTCCAAACAACAAGCGTTTTGTCCTGCAACGTGTCGTGGCGAATCGTGACATGACCAACAAAAAGGTGATGGAATTGCTTCAGGATCTGGCGGCCAGTGTGGCGGATGAATACCCGACATGGTCCGTTGCCAACTGGGCACCGAAATCAGATCAGCAGGTGGCTGAGGGCGAAGGCAGCGGTCGAGCTGTACCCGAAAACCCAACAGCCGCAAGTCGATCGGGTCAACCTTCAAACATTAAGACCTCCGAAGCCGCCTCCAAGTTTGATGGCAAGTCTGTGAACTAAACCACACCGGATCTGCAGATTCGACATCGTGCCAACCTGAATTCCAGGCGATGAGCCACAATCGGAGTGCTGCGACCTGTCGCCGCACTCCGTTTGCGTATCTGACGCAGTAACCATTCAGTTCACAAATCCACGCAGAGTTCCGTTCGACGCTCGACGCACTGCTCGATGATTTATAGCGGGCAGGGCGGCGAAAACTATCCGAGATACATGACGGGGGAGACAGCTCGGCGGGGCTGACACCCGCCGCTCGCCAGCGGCATCTCAATCGCGACCGCGTCGCTTGTATTCAAATCCCCATGGCTGAAAGACCGTCGGTCAGACGCTCGACAAGGCCGCCAATGATCGGGTGGCGGACTTCGAATTCGATAATTGACTGCTTCATCTGCTGTGACAACGTTTGCTCGTCCGCTGGACTGGGCGGCGCACCGGACGACAGCGTTTGCTGAATCTCGTCGGTCAGTTTCTGCAAAGACCTGCGATGTTCCGGATGAATCGATTCTGCACCTTCCAGCTCATCCTGCAGTGACTTGAGGATTTCGAGCATTTCTTCCGAATTCATCTGCACACTCCGTAAATCGAATGATTGCGTTGCCTCCGGACGCGCGGGAGACAATTGCCAGTAAGCCTGGTATCATAGCAATTCACGTCGCAGGACGCTTGTCGATTCACCGATTTGCAGAGGCCGCTATGATCTCTTTGCCAGTTTCCACCGGGGCCACGATACCGTCTGTGGGATTCGGATTCTGGAAGGTGGAAAAGACTTCCGCTGCCGAAGTCGCTCAACAGGCCATTGCTGCCGGATACCGCCATCTGGATTGTGCCTGCGATTACGGGAATGAAGCCGAAGTCGGCCATGGGATCGGACAAGCCTTGAGCGCTGGCCTGTGCCGACGTAACGAGTTGTGGATCACATCCAAACTCTGGAACACATTCCACGCTGCTGAACATGTACAGATGGCGTGTGAGAGATCATTGAAAGATCTGGGGCTGGAGCAGCTTGATCTGTACCTGATCCATTTTCCAATTGCTCAGAGGTATGTCCCGCCCGACGTACGCTACCCGCCCGGATGGTTCTTTGACCCCGCAGCCACAAACCCGCAGATGCAGGAAGTTCGCGTGCCGATCAGTGAGACCTGGGGCGCGATGGAGCAGCTTGTAGACAGAGGACTGGTAAAGCACATCGGCGTCTGCAACTTCGGCACAAGTCTGCTGCGCGATCTGCTGTCGTACGCGCGCATTCGTCCGTCCGTCCTGCAGGTGGAATCGCATCCCTTTCTGGTGCAGGCAAAGCTGCTGCGATACTGTCAGCAGGAGAAGATCGCGTTTACCGCGTTTTCGCCGCTGGGTGCTGCCAGTTATTACAGTCTGGGAATGGCGGCGCCGTCCGAATCACTGCTTGATCATTCAATTGTGCAGTGCATCGCTCTTGAAAAACGTCGGTCTGCTGCACAGGTGCTGTTGCGGTGGGGCGTTCAGCGGGGAACGGCGGTGATTCCCAAGACAACCAGCGTCGCTCGCATGCAGGAGAATCTGCAGCTGTTTGATTTTGAGTTGACTGCGGATGAAATGCAATCTATCTCAGACCTCGATCGCCAGCGGCGGTTTAACGACCCGGGTGTCTTCTGCGAATCCGCCTTTAACACATTTTGTCCGATTTATGAGTGATTTATTGAGTTGAACTTCGTTCAGCAGGATTGGAAATCTCATCGTTCTGTGCTTTCGCGTCCTCAACGTCTGCGATGTTAAGACCTGCACGCAGGAAGTACACCATTCCTACCGTGGTCACCGGGATCCATTGGGACATGTGATAATAGATCGATGCGGCGAATACTGTTTCTTTGTCTTTAACGAACAGACTCAGTACGAGTAAAAAGCAGAACTGAATGACGCCGAAATAGCCGGGTGAGGATGGAATGGTGACTCCCACGGCCGTGACGCCCAGCACGATGGCCGAGACGGACGGAGAGACGTGGATCCCAAAGGCCCACAGCGAAAGATGAATGGTAAGTCCATTCAGCATCCACTGGAGGAATGACGTCACCAGAATTCCTGACAGAAGTCGTCCACTTCTGAGGGACGCGAGCCCGGCTGCACCGGTTTCCAGTAAGTTGGCCACTTTGCGCGCAACAGTCGCAGGCAAAAACGGAATCCGGCACAGGCATGCTTCGACAAATCGAACCACGGGACCTGTCCAGATCAGATAGGCTGCAGCACCCACCAGTCCGACGCACACCGCCACTCCGAATAACATCGCTGACGAAACCA
>JAGQQS010000493.1 GCA_020426105.1 Planctomycetaceae bacterium | reverse complement strand
GTGAATCCGCATTGATCGATGGTGACAAAGTACTTGCGACGCCGGGCGGCGACAAAGGCACTGTGGCCTGCTTTGATCTGAAAACCGGAAAACTACTCTGGCAATCAGCGGAGATCAAGGAGCAGGCCAATTATGCTTCGATCATCGTGGCTAATCATTTCGGGAGGCGTCAGTATATCCAGCTGACCGGTCAAAAAGTGTTTGGGCTGGACACCGAAGGCAAGTTGCTGTGGCAACATGATTTTCCCGGCCGTGTTGCTGTGATCCCCACGCCGATTTATAACAACGGACAAGTTTATGTGACGGCCGGTTATGGAGCGGGTTGTTTGCTGCTCAATATCACGGCTGACAACAAAGTCGAGAAGATCTATGACAACAAGGTGATGAAAAATCACCATGGGGGTGTCGTGCTCGTGGGTGAACATCTTTACGGCCACAGCGACGACAACGGTGTGATCTGCCAGAACTTTAGTACCGGCGAACTTGTCTGGAGTGACAAAAAGAAAAACGGCAGCAAGGGGGCCGTTGTTTATGCGGATGGCCGATTGTACTGCCTGACGGAAAGCGACGGTGAGTGCAGTCTTGTGGAAGCCACAGACGAGGAGTTCAGGGAAACCAGTAAATTTAAACTGGAACCCCAGACCACTCAACGCAACCCTCAGGGACGCATTTGGACTCATCCTGTGATTAGCAACGGCCGACTTTATCTTCGCGATCAGGATGTTATTTGCTGCTATAAGATTAAGTTGTAAACCATGCAAAACGTTCTCGACCACCTGAACTCGACTCGGGATGTGGCTCTCAGCGAACTTTGTGACTTCCTGCGGATTCCCAGTATCAGTGCGGACAGCAAGTATGTGCCGGACATGCATCGCTGTGCTGACTGGGTGCGGAAGTCCATGGAAGAAGCGGGCCTGAACGCTCAGATCTTCCCGACCAAAGGTCATTCGATCGTCTATGGAGAGCTGATCCGCGACCCCGGACTGCCAACAGTCCTCGTGTATGGACACTACGACGTTCAGCCACCCGATCCCCTGAATCTCTGGACAACTCCGCCATTTGAACCGCAGGTGCGAGCAGGGAAACTGTTCGCTCGCGGTGCGACCGATGACAAAGGCCAGCTGTTCACTCATCTGAAATCCATCGCAGCATGGATGAAGGTGAACGGCAAGTTGCCAGTGAACGTCAAGGTTCTGATTGAAGGCGAAGAAGAAGTTGGCGGAGCGAATCTGGACCATTTTCTTGAAACGCACGGCGACTTGCTGAAGGCCGACGTTGCCGTTGTGAGCGACACCAGTCAGTATGGCGATGGGATCCCAGCGATCACCTGCGGGCTGCGTGGTATCGTCGCGGCTGAGGTACGACTGAAAGGCCCGTCAAAGGATCTTCACAGCGGTATCTATGGTGGCAGCATCGCCAATCCCGTCAATGCACTCGCCCGAATGTGTGGCATGCTGGTAGGCGCCGATGGTCGCATCCAGATTCCGGGGTTTTACGACGATGTGCAGGAACTTACAGCAATCGAACTCGAACAGTATGCCGCTTTGCCGTTTTCTGAGGCCGATTTTCTGAAAGAAGTCGGCAGTTCAGCGACATTTGGAGAAGCTGGCTACACAACTTTGCAACGTCGGACGGCGCGGCCGACCTGTGATATCAACGGCATCGTTGGCGGCTACACAGGAGAAGGACCCAAGACGATTATTCCTTCCCGAGCGACGGCAAAAATCACGTGCCGTCTGGTGCCAGTGATGAAACCCGCGAAGGTTCTCGACGCTCTTGAATCCTTTCTGCAATCGAATTGTCCGGCCGGGATCGAGTTTGAATTTAAGCGATTTCACGGCTGCGAGGCATTCGTCTTCGATCCGACCAGCGACTGGCTGACTGCGGCCCGCAAAGCCGTGGAAACGGCATTTGGACAACCGCCCGTTCTTGTTCGTGAAGGCGGTTCAATTCCCGTCGTGCTCAGCTTCAAACAAATCCTGGGACTCGATACCCTGCTGCTCGGCTGGGGCCGGAATTCAGACAACCTGCACAGCCCCGACGAACATATTCACGTTGAAGATTTCCACCGCGGTACCCTTGCCAGTGCTTGTCTGTGGGCGGAGCTGGCGAAGGTGCGATCGTAAAATTTCAGGCGCGGAGGGCTGTCGCATAGTCCGCCGACGGCGTGAGCTGGCGGATATGGAGAGACAACTCTTCGACGTGTGGATTAAACGCGGTCTGAACACAAAAATAACAAATTCAGGAGTTTGCCCCGTGCTGGATCTGCAGTTCATCTGCGAAAATCGTGACGCAGTCATCGACAATTGCCACAAGCGTGGAGTCACCGCGGATGTTGACGCCGTGATTCGACTGCGTGACGAACGCAACGCTCTGATTGCTGCAGGCGATGAACTGCGACGTCAGCAGAAGGAAATCTCCGCACAGATTCCGAAAGCATCTGCCGCAGATCGACCGAAACTGGTCGAACAAGGCAAGACGCTGCGTGAACAGGTGAATCAGACGGAAGAGCAGCAAAAGGTCGTCGAAGAACAGTTGCGGCTGCAGCAGATTCTGGTGCCTAACATGACGCACCCGGAAGCTCCGATTGGTGGCGAGGAGGATGCCCGGGAGATGACTGTCTGGGGCACCAAACCACAATTCGACTTCAAACCAAAAGACCACGTCGAAATCGCCGCCCAGCTTGATCTGATTGATTTTGAAGCAGGCGCTCGAGTGGCGGGTTCAGGCTTTTACTTCCTGAAGAACGACGCCGTGATGCTTGAAATGGCGCTCGTGCAGTACGCTCTGACAAAACTGCGCGGCGAAGGGTTCACGCTGTTCACAACTCCGGATCTTGCTCGTGATTCTGTACTGGAAGGCATCGGTTTTAATCCGCGAGGCAATGAAACTCAGATTTATTCGGTCGCCGGCAGTGATTTAAGTCTCGTGGCAACGGCCGAGATCACACTGGGCGGAATTCAGAAAGATCAGACGCTGGATATCGCCTCTCTGCCGCTAAAATATGCCGGATTATCCCACTGTTTCCGTACCGAAGCGGGAGCGGCTGGCCGTGCCGGGCGCGGCATTTATCGCGTGCATCAGTTTACCAAGGTTGAAATGTTCGGCTACACCGGACCGGACCTCAAAGATTCCGACACGTTGCACAAAGAGATTCTGCGGATTGAAGAAGAAGTGTTTCAGGGTCTTGGCATCCCGTATCGAGTGATTGACACAGCTTCGGGTGATCTTGGTGGCCCGGCTTATCGTAAATTCGACATCGAAGCCTGGATGCCAGGTCGCGGTGACGGTGGCGAGTACGGCGAAGTTACAAGCGCGTCCAATTGCACGGACTATCAGGCTCGCCGCCTGAACATCCGTTGCAAGAGTCCGGACAGGAAGGGCACGCAGTTTGTTCAGACCCTCAACGGCACAGCGATCTCCTGTGCGCGCGCGATTATTGCGGTGCTCGAAAATTATCAACAAGCCGACGGCAGCGTGGTAGTGCCTGAAGTCCTGCGACCCTGGGTTGGCAAGGATGTGATAAAGTAGCCATCACGCTCCGCCGTGATGAGCCCACAAGCTGGCCCG